>JBHARQ010000089.1:0-18005 GCA_041831015.1 Simonsiella sp.
AGTTTGCGAAGCAAACCTGTTACCGCAGTCGCCTTTCTTTGCCTACTTTCTTTGGCGAAGCAAAGAAAGTAGGTCGCCGCGCGGCGATAGAGCGCAAACCGTCAAATCACCACTTACTGTTATTTTTTATCGTGTACCCAAAGTCGCGTAGGTACGAAGAGCCCACCGTTCCGCGCCACCCACCCAAAAGCGTGGTGCGCGGCAAGACGCGCGTTCCCGTCAAAATACACAAAAAAGCAGCCTGAAAACCAGTTTCCCAGTTTTCAGGCTGCTTTTCATTTAGCTAGACATTATTTCGTGAAGAAAATCAATGTCCATGGCAACAAGTATTGTTGCGCGGCTGTAATCAAGCCCACAAACACGCAGAAAATCAAGCTGTGTTTCACGGTAAAGCGGAACAAATCAGATTCCTTGCCTTCCAAGCCTACCGCCGCACACGCCACCGCGATGGATTGTGGCGAAATCATTTTGCCTGTTACACCGCCTGTGGTGTTGGCTGCTACTGCCAAATCTGGCACCATGCCCACTTGGTTGGCGGTGCTGGCTTGCAGTGAGCCAAACAACGCATTTGCCGAAGTGTCCGAACCTGTCAAGAATACACCCAACCAGCCCAAGAATGGCGAGAAGAATGGGAACAACGCGCCCGTACCAGCCAATACCAAAGCCAAGGTAGATGACAAACCAGAGTAGTTCGCCACAAACGCAAAGCCCAATACCAAACCAATAGACAAAATGGAGAAACGCAATTCGTACAAGGTTTCGTTAAAGGTTTTGATGGCTTCTGAAGGTTTCATTTTCAGCAAAATGATGGTTACGATGGCAGACAACAGAATCGCTGTACCCACCGCGCTCAACAAGTTCAATTTGTACACCGCAGCATAAGGTGTTGGGTCTTTCACAATCGGCGCAGCTTTCAACACCAAATTGTGCAAGCCCGGCCATTCAATAGAGATGGTGGCAACGTCCAAGACTTTCTTCAAATCTTTAATTGTCCACAAGCTCACAAATACCGTCAAAATCGCAAAAGGCGACCATGCTTTGATGATTTGACCTGATGTGTAACCAGAAGATTTGCGTGCTTCAGGCTGTTTCATGCCTTGGAATGTGAAGATTTCTTTAGGTTGCCATACTTTCAAGAAAGCAGACAAACAAATCAAGCTCACCAAAGCAGAAGTAACGTCAGGCAATTCAGGGCCGATGAAGTTGGCAGTAATAAATTGGGTAACCGCAAACGACACACCAGCCACCAACAATGCAGGGTAAGTTTGTTTGATACCACGCATACCGTCCATCATCGCCACCAACCAGAATGGCACGATAATTGACAAGATAGGCAACTGACGACCTGCGATTTGACCAATATGGAATGGGTCAAGACCAGAAACCTGACCTGCCACCAAAATTGGAATACCCATCGCACCAAACGCCACAGGTGCCGTATTGGCAATCAAGCACAAGCCCGCAGCGTACAATGGGTTAAAGCCCATGCCCACCAACAAAGCCGCCGTAATCGCCACTGGTGCACCAAAACCCGCCGCGCCTTCCAAGAATGCGCCAAACGAGAAACCTACCAAAATCATTTGCAAGCGTTGGTCTTCTGTAATGGAAATCACGGAAGCACGGATAATGTCAAACTGACCTGTTTTCACCGTAATTTTGTACAGGAAAACCGCCGTAATAATAATCCACGCAATCGGCCACAAACCATAAGCAAAACCATATACTGCCGATGACAATGCCATACCAATCGGCATACCAAAAGCAAATATAGCCACACCCAAAGCAATCAGCAGTGTGTACAAACCTGCCATATAGCCTTTTAATTTTAATTTTGTAAGAGCGACAAAGAAGAAGACAATCGGCAAAGATGCCACCAGCGCGGTCAAAACCGTGCTGTTGCCAACTGCCGCATAATTTTGCGTCCAAGTCATGTGATTCTCCCTAGGGAAATAAAGAATTAATCAAATCTAACTAACTTAACCAGACAAATCAGACGTTAAATCAGTAAACCTTCGCTTTGCAAATGTTTACAAAATAACAGATGCTTTCACACTCTACAAAAAGCCCTTGTTTTCGTCAATTACTTCCTACTACAGGCTAAATTTATTTTTAAAAACTGATTGAATTGTAATAAAATTTAAATTAAGAAAAACACGGCAATTTTGTTACAAAAAAGATTATCTGAAAAATAGAAAATGCTAGGGGGAGATGGCATTTCATTTTACAGTTGCGTTTACATCCCCAATCGCCAGAACGCGGCGTCTTGCCGCCGCACCCACGCTTTTGGGTGAGTGGCACGAAACCATAGCACTTCAAAATAAAAAAGAGTGGATATGAAATCCACCCTTTTCTTTATTTTTCAGGCTGCCTGTCAGTACGCGCCAAAAAATGGAAACTGGAAAATCAAAGGTTTTGCGCTCTATCGCCGCGCGGCGACTTACTTTTTAAAAAAGTAAGCCAAATAATATGCCATTTAATGATTTCACATCAAATCACACTTTCAGGCTACCTAAAATGTGATTTGATGCATAAATTGTTGAGCTACGCCCCAGTCTGCTGTAACAGCCGAACAAAACAGGATTTTGTCGGAAACAAGCGTGTGCCTGTTTGAGCAACACGAAGTGTTGCGAGTTCACACGCGCCGACAAAATCCTGTTTTGTGAGGGCAGTTTGCGAAGCAAACCTGTTACCGCAGTCGCCTTTCTTTGCCTACTTTCTTTGGCGAAGCAAAGAAAGTAGGTCGCCGCGCGGCGATAGAGCGCAAACCGTCAAATCACCACTTACTGTTATTTTTTATCGTGTACCGAAAGGCTGCCTGAATCTTATTTCCGTGCATTACGTTCAGCAATTAACTGATGCAACGTTTTTTCTGCCACTTTCATTGGCACATGATTTTTCGTCCAATCCAACTGCCAACTTGGCGTCAAATTACGGAATTTACTTGCCGCCCAACCAAACGCCATATACGCCTTTTTGCCTGCAAAAATCCCATTAAACATACGCCAAGCAAATTGCTCGCCCATACTATATGACGCGCCCTGCCCTTTAATCGGATGCGACACCACTTCATCAGGCGCACGTTGCGCTTCCACACGCAAACGCTGCATTTGTTCCGTAATCGGAATGCGTACAGGACACACTTCCACGCACGCACCACACATACTACACGCTGTTGGCAAATCACGCGTTTTATCCAAACCCAACAAATGTGGCGACAAAATCTCACCAATCGGGCCAGGGTAAGTCGTACCATACGCCGCACCACCCACACGCGAATACACAGGACAATGATTCATACACGCACCGCAACGAATACATTGCAAGGTTTGGCGCATCTGCTCTTCCGCATACGCTTGAGTACGACCATTATCCAATAAAACAAGGTGCATCTCTTGCGGCCCGTCTAATTCCTCACAACGACGCGGGCCCGTAATCATATTAAAATAAGTCGTAATCGGCTGACCAATCGCCGTACGCGGTAATTGACTATAAAGTGGCACCACATCAGTCAATTTTGCCACCACTTTCTCAATACCCGTAATCGCAATATGCACAGGTGGCACGGTAGTAGATAAACGACCATTACCCTCATTTTCCACCAAGCACAACGTGCCTGTTTCCGCCACCGCAAAATTGACACCGCTCAAGCCCACGTCTGCCGTGCGATACACATCGCGCAATGCTTGACGCGCAAAGCCTGTTAATTTATCCACATCTGTGGTTAATTCCGTGCCAATGTGTTTGTGGAACAATTCGCTCACTTGCTCTTTGGTTTTGTGAATGGCAGGCATCACAATGTGAGTCGGTTTTTCGCCAGCCATTTGCACAATATATTCACCCAAATCACTTTCAATCGCGCTCACGCCACGGTCAGCAAGATAATGGTTCAACTCAATTTCTTCGCTGACCATTGATTTACCTTTGACCATCAACTTACCATGACGTTCCGTCATGATACCGTGAATGATTTGACACGCTTCCAAAGGCGTTTCTGCCCAATGCACTTTCACGCCTAATTTGGTTAAATTGCGTTCCAACTCTTCCAATAATTCAGGTAAGCGCGACAACGAGCGTTTGCGAATGTGTTCGCATAAATCGCGCAATAATTGCAATTCTTTTTCGTCTGACAACACCATCTTGCGTTTGGTCATCAACATATCCATTGCAGTACGCAAGCTTTTGCGTAATGGTTGGTCTGCTAATGCCACGCTGGCGTTTTGTTTAAAAGTTTCAGGGTAAAAATGGACAGTTTGTTCGGTAGTCATGATGTGTTCTTTCTTTAATTTTAAATTTTTAAATCAGCGTGATAAGGTATAAAACAATTCATCAACCAAATCAAATAAATAATCTGATGGGTCAGCACCTTGTTGTTTGCGTTGAATCATGGAAATCATGTCGTTATCATTTAATACCACAATCAATTTGCCGTGTTCACGAATCGCACCGCGTAATACTTTATTTGCACCATCATCTGCACCTTGGCGCGTACACATCATGGCAAAAGTGCGTAGGGCTGGGGCATAAAGATATTTTTCAGTGGTTAAAATCTGACCTTGTGAAATTTTCTCGGCATAATTTTTGCATTCAATCACCACATAGCGACTGCCCATTTCTTGCACAATGAAATTCCAAAACAAATTGTCTTTCGGTATGATTCGTGCAATCAAATCATAGACATTCACTTGCCATTCATCACGTTGTTGGGCGCGTAGATTATACAAATAATTTTGAAACAAATAATTCATGATTTTTTGAATCACTTGCTCATAATCTTTCCCTTGTGATGGGGGTAATTGCGTTAATTGTTGAATTAATTGATTACCCTGTTGAATCATCACAGTTTGTGTATCTAATGGTTCATGTGCTGGTAGAGATTGTTGTAATAATTGGCTAAATTTATTTTCAGACATCATGTTCTCATTTAGGCATAAGCAAGGTGGCGAATGGGCATATCAAAAAAACGAGTTAATTTTTCTGAATAAAAACCATAGCGTTGCGCTAAATCCAACAAATGATCACGGTCTAAAATCGTCAAGCCCGTATATTGCTGACTGAATTGCTCTTTTAGTGCGCTAGGCACAAGCGCGGAAACCACCAGAATGATTTCATATTGTTGTGCATTGGGAAACTGCTCTCTGGCTTGGTTTAATTGGAAAATGGCATTCTCAATTAAATTCGGCGACACGGTTGCGCTACGATAAAATTTCACCCCTACCAAAAATTGATTGTCTATTTTAAAATCAATCGCTTGATTTTCGGTGAAATGATAACGCTCCAATCTTTCCTGCCCAAACATCGTTTGAAACAATTCATAAACCGCTTGTTCAAATGCTTCCCACATGATGTATCCCTTATCATTTCGGTGTTTCAGGCTGCCTGAAACATTGGGGCGATATGAAAATCGCTCCTGCTGAACTGAATGTTTCAGACAACCTCAAACTTTATTCCGCTGCCAAATCTTCCACTTTCACGCCATCAGGCACGATTGCCAATACCACCATATCTTTCGGGCCGTGCGCACCAAATGCCAAAGTTAATTGAATGTCTGCTGTTTTAGAAGGCCCTGACACCAGCACCACATTGGTTGGCATATTGGCTGCCATATTTTCGCCTACCATCGCGGCGTAAAAAGTGTCATACATACGGCTGGCGTCCAGCAAGCAAATATGCACAGGCGGCACAAGACTCTGACTGCGCGGCTCGGCTGGTGTGGGGAACAACATCACCGTTCCCGTGTGTGCAATCGCACAACGCGCTTCGGTAAAACCTGCTTGAATATCGGCAAAAAACTCATCTTTCCAATCTTCAATCAAGCGGTCAAAATGACGCACTTCGGCTTGACCTGCTGCCTGAACCGCTTGAATGGCTTGCTTGCCATTTTCAGTTTGCGTGGGCAGCAAAATGTTTTTCAGTTGCTTTTGGGCGATGACATCATTTAAAGCATCTGTCCAATTATCACGCGACACCCACACAATTTCCGTTTTCACCGCGCGCATACATTTTGCCCAATGTTTCAAACGCTCGGTGTCGTTGTCCCAAGTGGGCGACATTTCTTGATAATATTCAGCAACTTCAGGTTCACGCAATGCGGTGGCATTGGCAGCTTTTAATTTATTTAAAATATTGTAACGAGCGGCACTCATGCTTTACCCCCTGTGCGTTCTAATAAGAATGACGCGATGTGTTTTGGACGCGGCATATTCGGTTCATCTTTTTCAATTTTGCCGCCGATATTCATCATACAGCCGCAGTCTGCGCTAACAATCGCCGTTGCGCCTGTATCTTTCAAAGCTTGTACTTTATCCGTTACCATCGCGCCTGAAATATTACTGTGTTTCACCGAGAACGTGCCGCCAAAGCCGCAACATTCACTCTCATGGTCATGCACCACACGTTCTACATTTGCCAAGCTGTCAATCAATTTCCAGCCACTGGTGTGAACGTCCATCTCACGGCGTGCCGCGCAAGAGGTATGCACCGCCACTTTGATTTGCTCGCCTTTGTCTTCTGGAACGTAGCCAATATTCAGTAAAAAGTGGGTAAATTCCACCACACGCGCGGCAACGTCTTTTGCCTTTTGCTCGTATTCGCTGCCTTCAAACAATTTGTGCCAATGATGCACCATCATGCCCGCGCATGAACCAGACGGCACAACAATGGGATAATTTTCAGGGAATAAATCTAATTGTGCTTTGGCAACTTCAAATGCTTCTTTAGGGTGTCCAGATGAATAAGCTGGCTGACCGCAGCAGCTTTGTTCCATCGGGAAATGCACGGTAATGCCTTGTTGTTCAATTAATGTGATGGCGTCCATGCCTGCTTCGGGCATAAACATATCCAGTACGCAGGTACCGAAAAAGTAAATATCTGTGGGTTTGGTGGTGGTTGTCATTTTTTAACTCTTTAATTTAATGTCAATTAAGATTGTTTCATTCTATACAAATGTTGGAACTTTAAGTAATCGTTTGTAATTCGTCAAGTAGTTATATTGAGATGATAGGGATGATGTCCGTAATAAGGACTGGCTATCTTTATATATTATAGTTGATTAGGGCTTGGTTTGGTTTTTTGATTTCAGGCTGCCTGCCGTTTCGTGCCACGCCCCAAAAGCGTGGATGCGGCGGCAAGACGCCGCGTTCTAGCACATTTCAGGCTGCCTGAAAATGGTACAATTTGGGGATTTTTGCAATTAGGAAATGATGATGACGCAAGCCATTCGGATTTTGGGCATTGACCCCGGTAGTCGGACAACGGGTTTTGGAATTATTGATTTGGTCGGGCGTGATTATGTGTATGTGGCGTCGGGGTGTATTAAGACGATTCCGAATGATGAGTTGGCTGGGCGAATTGGGGTGATTGTGGAACATATTGATGAGATTATTGCGACTTATCATCCGAATCAGGCGGCGGTGGAGCAGGTGTTTGTGAATGTGAATCCAAAGGCTACGTTGATGTTGGGACAGGCGCGGGGGGCGGCGATTGCAGCGTTGGTGTTGCGCGGGTTGCCTGTGTATGAATATACGGCGTTGCAGGTAAAACAGGCGGTGGTGGGTCAGGGCAAAGCGGCAAAAGAGCAGGTGCAGCATATGGTGGTGAATATGTTGAAATTGTCTGGCACGCCACAGGCGGATGCGGCTGATGGGTTGGCGGTGGCTTTGACTCATGCGTTGCGGGGACATGGGTTGGCTGGGAAATTAGGTGGGTTGGCGATTAAGGGTGGGCGGTTTCAGATTTGAACGTGCCACTCATCTACACCACGGGCGCAGCGTGGGTGCGGCGGCAAGACGCCGCGTTCTGGCAATGTATGGGCTAATGATGTGTCAATTTTGTTGCTGATGGCTCAAAAAATCGACATTTTCAACTTTTTCAGGCTGCCTGCAAGCATTCAAACCACACAATCAGGCTGTTTTCATTTAAAATAGAGCTATTTTGAATTGATTTTTTAGGAGCAATCCATGTCTGCCCCGTCTTTAGTAGAAAAACTTAAGCTGCGACTGCCCATCGTTCAAGCACCGATGGCTGGCGGCGCGACTACGCCAGAGCTGGTGTCGGCAGTCAGCGAGGCAGGCGCACTGGGATTTCTTGGTGCGGGCTATCTTGCCCCCGCCGACATCATCAGCGAAGCCGAAGCCATTCGCAGCAAAACGGGTCGCCCTTTTGGCATTAATTTATTTGTTTTGACGCGTGAACAGAGTACGCGTTTGACCGAACCCATGCCTGCATGGCTGACCAATGTGTATCATAAGCGTGGTTTGCCGTTGCCGAAACAGCCGCAAGCATTGCCGATTTTTGATGAGCAATTTGAGGCGTTGTTGTCGGTGCAGCCTGCGGTGGCATCGTTTGCGTTTGGGGTGTTGAATGATGAACACGTCCGCGCTTTGCAAGCGAAAAATATTGCGATTGTCGGTACTGCCAATCACGCGGAAGAAGCGAAGTATTGGGAAGACATCGGCGCAGATGCGGTTGTGGTGCAAGGCGCGGAAGCGGGTGGGCATCGCGGCGGTTTTACGGAACAGTATGTGAATCAGCCCATGGGCTTGATGTCGTTGATGACGCAATGTCGTCAAACGGTGCGGATTCCTTTGTGGGCAGCAGGTGGTTTGATGACGGGTCAGGCGGTGGCGGCAGTTCGCAATATGGGCGCAGAAGCGGCGCAAATGGGAACGGCATTTTTGAGTACGCGTGAAAGTGGCATCAGCCGCGCTTATAAAAATGCGTTGTTTGATGTGCGCCGTGCGGTTACCGCGCATACTAAATTGTTTACGGGTAAACCTGCGCGAATGTTGATGAATCGCTATATGCGTGAAAATATGGCAAATGAAAACAACACCGCCAGCTATCCGCAACAACACGCTTACACCCAGTCATTACGCGCCGCCGCCGCGCAACAAGGCGATGTGGAATACATGGCTTTGTATGCTGGCAAAGGGGTGGGATTGTGTCGTGATTTGCGCGTGGCAGATTTGATGGATGCGCTGGAAAAAGAATACCTCGGCGCGATTGGTGCAAACGACCACAGCGATAAAAGCAGTTCTTCTGCCAGCATCAGTTATATTGAAGATTAATTTGTTTTCATTCAAAAGCTGCCTGAATTGGATTTCAGGCAGCTTTTTTATGTCTTTTTTAATCAAAATTTTTGATGATATGTTTTAAATTTGGTTTGATTGATTCATTTTATTCATTATTTTTTATTCAACGCCCTATTCTATTGTCTGATTATGTTGATTCATCTGATTTTTGAATCAATGAATTTTCAGGCTGCCTGCCGTTTCGTGCCACGCCCCAAAAGCGTGGGGAGCAAGACGCCGCGTTCTGGGCATTTAAGCAACTAATTTTTTATAGCGTAATTTTATAACGAGAAATGTGGCATTCAACCGCCCTATTCTGTTATTTTCGCCCTTTTTATCTGTGTTTTTGTTCTATGATTTGATTTTTGAGCGTAAATAATGTAGTAAAACTCCACGATAGGCACGATATGGAGTATCATGCCCTATTCTTTTTTTCATAGGAACACATGATGGAAGCTTTTTTGACGCAAGTGGTGAATGCCATTAATTTGGTGTTGTGGGATTATTTATTGATGTATGCCTTGATTGGTATTGGTCTGTTTTTTACCATTTATTTGGGTGCGCCCCAAATCACGCAATTTGGCGCGGGCATGAAATCGGTGTTTGGTGGATTGTTTACCAAAAAAGACCAAGACCATCGCTCTTTATCGCAATTTCAAGCTTTGGCAGTATCCATTTCGGCGCAAATCGGTACGGGGAATGTGGCAGGCGTGGCAACGGCAATTACGGCTGGCGGTGCTGGCGCGATTTTTTGGATGTGGGTATCGGCAATTTTGGGGATGTCCACCATTTTTGCGGAAGCAGTTTTGGCGCAAAAATACCGCGTGGTGAGTCATGGTAAATACATCGGCGGTCCTGCGTTTTATATTACACATGGTTTGAGCCATCGCATTGGGCGTAATCAGGCGCGTTTTTTGTCGGGCTTTTTTTCGATTGCGTTGATTATTGCCTTGGGCTTTATCGGCAATGCAACTCAAGCCAATTCGATTGCAGGGGCGGTACATGTGGCGTTTGGTGTGCCAAGTGTGGTGGTGGGCGTGTTGATTGCGATTGCGGCTGGCATGATTTTTGTGGGTGGCATTAATCGCATTGCCAATTTCGCGCAATTTGTCGTGCCGTTTATGGCGATGATTTATATTTTGTGTGCGGTGGTGATTTTATTTCAATTCTCGGAACACATTGGCACGATGATTGAACAAATTTTTGTGGCGGCGTTTAATCCGCAAGCGGTACTCGGTGGCGCGGCTGGGATTGGCGTACGCGAAGCCATTCGCTACGGTGTGGCGCGTGGTTTGTTTTCCAATGAAGCAGGTATGGGTTCAACCCCACACGCACACGCAACAGCAAATGTGGCACACCCTGCCTTGCAAGGCATGGCGGCATTTATCAGTGTATTTATTGATACTTTGTTGGTGTGTACCGCAACGGCATTGATTATTTTATTAACCAAAGCCAATACTTTGGGCTTAAAAGGTGCGGCGGTAACACAACAGGCATTTACGATTGCATTTGGCGATTTTGGCGCAGGTTTGCTGGCAGTGTGTTTGACGTTTTTTGCGTTTACCACGATTATTGGCTGGTATTACTTTGGCGAATCCAATATCCGCTTTTTGTTTAAGGGGCGTTTTTTGAATGTGTATCGCGCTTTGGTGTTGTTGGCAATTGTGCTGGGAACGCTGGGTAAAGTGGATTTGGTGTGGAATATGTCGGATATGTTTAATGGCTTTATGGTGTTGCCAAACTTGATTGCCTTATTTTTACTCCGCAAGGAAATTCGCGCGATTTATGCGGATTATTTGCAACAAAAACAACTGGGTCAAGCCATTTCTTATCAATATGAATATCATGAATACCATGATAAATAATTTGGTTTAATCAAATTTTTTAATGAAAAAGCCATGCAATTTATATTTGCATGGCTTTTTTTGATGATTCAATTTTCTTCATCAACCGCTTCTTCTTGCACATCCACCACACGCATATGTTGCCATGCTGTAGTCAATGCCGAGTAATCCGCCAATGGAATACGCACGGTCAAACGGCAATCTAATTGCAAATCTTGCACCACAATTTCCGCATGATGAATTTTTGCCAAGCGCAACACTTCGGGCAAATGCGGATAATCGCAACGCACATAAACCGTCTTTTCCACATTTTTTTGGATAATTTGCGCCGATTGCAACGCCATTTGTGTAGACGTTTTGTAGGCATGAATCAGCCCCGGAACGCCCAACAATGTGCCACCAAAATAACGCACCACCACCACCAAAACATCGGTTAATTCTGCCGAGTCAATTTGCCCCAAGATTGGACGACCTGCGCTGCCTGAAGGTTCGCCATCGTCATTGGCGCGAAATTGGTTGCCGTCCACACCCAAGCGGTAGGCGTAGCACCAATGGCGTGCTTTGTGGTGTTCTTGGCGCAAAGTATCAACGTATTGTTTGACTTCTTCGGTACTGCGAATGGGATAAGCAAAGGCAATAAAGCGACTGCCTTTGTCTTTGAATTCGGCTTGATTGGGGGCGGATAGGGTTTGGTAGGTTTCAATCATGATTTTCTCGTTTTCAGGCTGCCTTTTTGAGTATCAATAATGGAATATTAAAAGTCGCGCTCTATCGCCGCGCGGGCGACTTACTTTTTAAAAAAGTAAGCCAAATACATTGAGCAATCAAATTTTGCGTATCAAAATAACTTTCAGGCTGCCTGAAATGTATTTCATCAAAATTTTTGTTCAAATAATTTGACAATTATTTTACTTGATTTTCATCTGTTTTAGGCACTCTAAAATGCCCCGTGATTTTATGCTTAAACAGCAAATCTTCTTCCTGCGTACCTGCGCCAATATTGTGAATAATCAGTGGCGTGTCGCCCTGTTTGCGGTCGGACACAATACCAATGTGTGGCAAACGATTGCCGTTCAACTCCCACGTTACGATGTCGCCAGCTTGAAATTTACCATCGCGCACCGCCCAACCTTGTCGTGTAAAAAACGTGATGAGATTCGGCACACGGCGGTGGTCAATATTCGGGTCGGGGCGCGTTAAGCCCCAGCGTTTCGGATACGCGCTGAAATGTCGGCGCATATCGTTGTGAACCAGCACTTGCAAATCGATATTTTGTTCACGTAAGGCGCGAATGACCACATCGGTGCAAACGCCTTTTTCCAACGGCACATCGCCCATCGGATACGCCAACGCAGTGTACGCTGGGTCGTAGCGCACTGTTTTGCCGATTTGGTTACGCGCGGATTGGACAATTTTGGGCGATTTGGTTTCAGCCACAGGCGGATTGGGTGGCGCGTGGTTTTCAGGCTGCGTTTGGGTAGCGGACGCGATTTTGTGCGTGGGTGGCGATTGGGTTGGCGGTTCGCTATTGCGTTCGCCACACGCGGTTAATATCAATAAAAGTGGTAAAATTTTTCTCATTGGCTACTTTCAATCAATTTTTTTGATGTATAGTCATTCATAATTAACCACTCAACATCACTACGGGCGCAGCGTGGGTGCGGCGGTGCAACGCCGCGTTCCCAACAATATTCAAGTAGCCGTTGATATGGCTAGGCAGGCTTTTTTCACAGCGCAAACCGCAAAAAAGCTGCCTGAAAACCCATTTTCCTAGATTTTGAAAACGTGGCGTCTTGCCGCCACACCCACGCTTTTGGCGCGTGGCACGAAACCATTTGCGCCCGAAATTCAGGCTGCCTGAAACATCAAATCGCCGCCCGAATTGCTGCAATCAATTCATCAACTGCCGTTTCGGTCGTATCAAAACTGCACACAAAACGCACCGTGCCTTGCTCGTCCCAATCGTAGAAATACGTGTGTTCGCGCACTTTTTCCGCCACGCCTGCGGGCAATTTGGCAAACACGGCATTGGCTTGCGTGGGATACACGAGTTGCACGCCTGCTATTTGCTGTAGCGATTGTGCTAATTTTTGCGCCATCGCGTTGGCATTGCCTGCGGAGCGTTGCCATAAACCATCTTCTAGCAAGGCAATCAGTTGTGCCGAAATAAAGCGCATTTTAGACGCCAACTGCATATTCATTTTCCGCAAATATTTCATGCCGTCCGACACGCGCTCGGGGTTCAACACCACCACACATTCGCCCAACAATAAGCCATTTTTCGTGCCACCAAACGACAGAATATCCACACCCACATCGGTCGTGATGTCGCGCAAATTCGCGCCCAAAGCCGCCGCCGCATTCGCCAAACGCGCTCCGTCCATATGCACCGCCATACCCAATTCATGACAGTAATCGCAAATAGCGCGTAATTCTTGTGGTGTGTAAATCGTGCCGAGTTCCGTGCTTTGCGTAATGCTCACGGCAAGCGGTTGGGCGCGATGTTCAAAGCCAAAACCGTGCGCTTGTTGCGCGATGAGTTCGGGGGTCAATTTACCGTCTGCGGTGGGAATTGTCCACAGTTTAAATCCGCCAACGGCTTGGGGAGCGGTACTTTCATCTTGATTGATGTGTGCGGATTCTGCGCAAACCACCGCGCCCCAACGCGGCAAAATCGCCTGCAACGCCAACACATTCGCGCCCGTGCCGTTGAATACGGGGAATGCTTGCGCTTGTGCGCCAAAGTGTTGCTGAATGAGTTGTTGCAATTTGGCGGTGTAGGGGTCGTTGCCGTATGCGCCAACGTGTCCGCCATTGGCTTGCGCTATCGCTTCCAGCACTTCGGGCAAAACGCCTGAATAATTGTCGGACGCGAAAGAATGAGATTTGGAGTTGTGTAAAATTTCCATATTTTTCCTTTAAATAAAAGTTCAGGCTGCCTGAAAGGACTACGCGTCCAGCAAATCAGGCAGCCTGTTTTGTGTGAAATGTAAATTATAACTTATTCGCCATTACTCCAATATACTGCACCTTTATGTGGCAATTTAATGTTTGGTAACCAAAATGCCTCGCCTTGCCAGCCACGACTAACTTCACCTGTTACTTGATACAATGTGAGCAGTAAATCATCAGGATATTGTTCACCCAATTTACGGTCATCTTCTGATAACATCGTACCTGTTCCTTTGCTCAATTTGCGCTGACGTTTAATCAAAATACGACTTTGAAAACTTGGACGTTGATGCTGCAAAGCTTGGATACTGGAAATAAATTTATCTTTATCCCAATCATCTGGTTGATATTGCCCCAATACTTGCATGATTGCCAATAAATTATTGGTTGAAACATGATGTAAACCTTCATCCCAATTTCCAATCCAATCATCCATATTTTGCAAATTGGTTTCATCAGGTATATTAGGAAAATAATTTACCCCACCTACAACACAATTCAGGCTATCTGAAACCAACACATTTGTGCGCGTTGGATTGATATTTTTCGGATAAATCATCTGAATATTTTGATAATCAGCACAAATTTGTTCAATCAATAAATCATTGGCTTGATTAAGCGTAACAAAAAAGCGATATACATCTAATGGAATATACAAACGTAAGAGCGATTTGTCACGGTCATAACCAAAAATTCGTGCGTGTTGCCAAAATGTATCTGCATTGGGTTTCTTCGCTGTTCTACTATAATAGACGGTCTGTAATTTTGGAATAGTTAAACCGCGTCCAATTACATTACCGCCCACAATAATATTAAAACCATGTTGTAAATTAAATTCTGCCTCACTTTTAGAATTGAGCGTTAAAACCATGAAGGCTTGTTGTTCCAATAATTCACATAATTTCGCATACACATCTTCAAAATGATGAATATCAGGTTTGGTCTGCTTTAAATCATCATAAGCAGCTTGAAAACTATCTGCTAAATTTTCACCATCATTCAACGCACGAACCAGCTCGGTTAAATGCGTTTGAATTTTATCGGCAAACGTAGCATGGTCAGCAGTACGATAACTAGGGTGTAGCGCGAAATTCGCAGTTTGTTTACCGCACAACACAAATTCAGCACACGTTAGCAAATAGCTCTGCAAGGCTTTTGAAACACCATCCGAAAGCTCTGCACTCTCATCTTTCATCTCATCTAATTCACTATCAATGAAACGAACAATGTAACTAGTTGGGTCGCTGAATACAAATTTCCCACCCAAATAGTGTTCACCAGCCTGAAAATAATGAATAAATTCAGGCTGCCAACCTGATTGCACATTCTGTAATAAAATAGCTTGTGGCGTGGCGGTTAGCTGAATAAATAAACTTTGGCAACACATATTTTTAATATCATCCAAATGCTGATTGATTGCACTACGATCTTTAGGTTTATCAGCATTGGTATTTAAACTGGCAGCATCAGCTTCATCATCCACAATCACAAGCGGATAGCCTTTTAAACTACTTTGACTAGCAAATAAATTACGCCAACGTTTCAAAACACTCACATTTTTCTTGATAACAACCAAAATCGGATTATCCGTCTTGAACCATTGAGTAAAGCTACTATCATCGTTTTCAGACAAAATAATGAATTTATCTAACGATTTTTTTGCACGTTCCAAAGTTTGCTGCTGTAAATCAACGCTATCAGTTGTCAAATAAATAAACAGCTTTAAATCACGGTCTGCCAATGCGCTCAACACGCCCAAAACCTGCGCAGTTTTGCCACTCTGTACATTACCAAGCAACAAAACATTTTGTGCTTTTTTCGGCGTAGTTTGGTCTAATTTTGCCAAAAATCCATTTACTGTTTGCTGTACTGATTGTGCTAATTCAGTAGGCGTTAATTTATTTAAATACGCTTGTAACATTTACGCCCCCTTTCCTTTAAAAGACAACAACCACAGATCAGGCTTATCAGTAGAACGCAATTCAAATTGGTCGTTACCATATTTTTGCAACACTTCAGGCGTAATCATTTCACCTGTTTTCAGGCAGCCTGAAACTTCCAAACGTCCTTTTATCCACTTGCCCAATGTTTTCAAGTCATTTTCGGAGCGTAGATTTTTTGAAAAATCACCTGATGTCTTACATTGAAATTGCCACCCATCATCGGTAATAACCGTAAAAGTTTGATGAAATGGATAACCGTCTTGTTTGGTAATTGTATTAGATACAATCAATTCCACTTCATACCATGGGCGTGGTTTCACAAAACCACGCTTATCGCGTCGCCCTTCACCAAAAAAAACAATTTAAATTACTTTTAGTTTCTGTTTTTGCGGGAATGGTAAATATATATTGTGAAACCTGATTAAACAGTTCCGCTACGATATTTTTATCTACTTTTTCTACACCCAAACATTGTTCTAAATGAATATTATGCGTTGCAACAATTGTAGGAGCATCTGCCTGATTGATAGGCGCACCTAAATTTTGAATGGCTTGCTGAATATTATTGCGCAGTTGAGATGCAACCTGAACATCATCTAAATGAAACATTGTTTCATAAGTACGTTCAGTTTTATCCCAAAAACACGTTAAATTGGCTGAACCAATCAAACCATTAATTTCTTCCTGCCGTTTAAACGAGTACATTTTTCCATGAAATTTAGCAAATGGTGATACATATACTGAACCTCGTTTTTCCGACTGCAAAAAATCATGTAATTCACATAAACTATTGTATTGCGTTTGCGTAAATCCTTCCAAGTAATGCATACCTACCAATAAATCAATATGCTGAATATTGTGATTTAATTCTAAAATTTTATGCAACTCAATAATCGCATCATTAGAAACATAGCCAGTTGCCATTAACACTTCATCTGCAGATTTGAATAAATCCATCCATACTGAATTTAAATTATGTTGCGTAATTTTGGCAGGATAAAAATTAGAAAATACCGTATTCATCGTTTTCCCCCACGAATTTTGCTCAATCGTTCATGAAATAAAATTTCTTTTTCTGCTGCTAATTTTTCGTGTAAATCTACTCGTTCATAATCACCTGAAAAAATCGGTAAAATTGCTTTTGCCAATTCCACCACACCCAATGGTGGTACAGCATTACCAATTTGACGACGTACTTCAGTTGTAGAACCAATAAATTTAAAATCATCGGGAAAACTTTGTAACCGCGCACGTTCACGATTGGTAAATGGACGCGGTTCGGGATAATGGTAACCCCACGTTCCACCACCACCTGCTGCAATAATCGTTTTAGATGGTTCATTACGATGCATACGGCGATAAACGTGACTAATCATACCCTTTACATACAATGGGTCATCTTTTGGAATATCAGTAAAATTACCACCTTCAGGAATTTTTTCCAACATTCGCCGTGTTTTATCACTAATATTTAATAATTCTTGATTGGTTGCCCATTCAGGAATGTTTTGCATTGCTTCACCAGCAGTAACGTAAGGTTTTAGGTTATCTGCCACACCATGCGTAGGATTAGGGTGATGAAAATCAAATCCTGTATCCAAACGTACACCTACAATTAATACACGCTCGCGAAATTGTGGCACGCCAAATTCAGCAAAGTTATATAATTTTGCTTGAACATAATACCCACAGCTTTCGAAATCAGTAATAATTTGTTGAATAGCTTTTTTCTTGTTCGCAGTTAGCAAACCCTTTACATTTTCAGCCACGAATACTTGTGGTTGTTTTGCATTAACAAAGCGAAGAAAACTTTTATATAGGTTACCGCGTTCCCCATCCAATCCTGGCTGTTTCCAAATCATAGAAAAATCTTGGCATGGAAAACCGCCTAAAATAATGTCGCAATTAGGGATATTTTTATCAGTTGGGTCAATTTTTTCTACATCACCTTCAACAATGACATCGCCTAGATTTTCCTTAAATGATTCACAAGCCCAATGTGAAAAATCATTTGCCCACACGGTTTCATAACCAGCCATGTGAAAGCCTAAATCCAATCCACCACAACCCGAAAATAAGGAGAGAATTTTTGGTTTAGATTGCATAGGATTTCACTCCTACGCACATATTCTGAAAACTACCAGAACAGGTAGTCTGAAAATCAACTATATATTTTGAGCGTAATTTAGCCCACGCAA
>JBHARQ010000090.1:0-4727 GCA_041831015.1 Simonsiella sp.
TAGCGGTTTGGTCCCACTCCTTCCCATCCCGAACAGGACAGTGAAACAAACCAGCGCCGATGATAGTATAGTCCCTATGCGAAAGTAGGTCATCGCCAAACTTATTATTACAAAACCCCTGAATTTTATGATTCAGGGGTTTGTTTTTTTAAATGATTTTTTGTATCTAAATTTTGTTATAATTATCTATTTTGTTTCCGCATTTTAGGCAATCTCATGCGTCTTACTCATATCAAATTAGCAGGTTTTAAATCGTTTATTGACCCAACCACCATTCATGTTCCCAGTCAATTAGTCGCGGTCATTGGTCCAAATGGTTGTGGGAAATCAAATGTGATTGATGCGGTACGTTGGGTATTGGGTGAGGCATCGGCAAAGCAGTTGCGCGGCGAATCAATGCAAGATGTGATTTTTAATGGCGCAGCAACGCGCCGACCTGCACCCCGCGCATCGGTGGAATTGGTGTTTGATAATAGCGACCACGCCTTGCAAGGTTCTTGGGGGCAGTATGCGGAAATTTCTATTAAGCGGCAATTAACGCGACAAGGTGAGTCCAGTTATTTTATTAATAATCAATCTGTTCGCCGCCGTGATATTACGGATTTGTTTTTAGGGACGGGCGTGGGGGCGCGTGGTTATGCGGTGATTGAGCAGGGCATGATTTCGCGGATTATTGAGGCGCGTCCTGAAGAATTACGCGCTTATATTGAGGAAGCGGCTGGCGTTTCTAAATATAAGGAACGCCGCCGTGAGACAGAAACGCGTTTGAAAGATACGCGTGAGCATTTGCAGCGTTTGGCGGATTTGCAGAGTGAATTAGCGCGTCAAGTTGAGAAATTGGAAAAGCAGGCGGCAACGGCAGCAAAATATCAGGCGTTATCAGATGAATTGGTGCAGTTGGAGCAGGTGCTGAATTATGTGAATTGGCAGCAATCGCTTGCTGATGCTGACCGCGCTGGTGAGGTGCATTATGCTGCGCAATATCAGCAAGAGCAATTTGCAGCGCAAAATCAGCAATATATTGAAAATTTAGAGCAATTACGCGAAACGGAATTAGACCAACAGCAGCAACATCATGCGCTCAATCAGGAATATGCGTTGTTGCGTGAACAGGTGGCGCGATTGGAAGAGCAGATTCGCGCCCAACAAAGTCAGCAGCAACGGGCAGAGCGTGAGCGTTTGTCGGCACAAGCGGCGTTGCAAAAAATTCAGCAGGAGCAAGTGTCGGTTCGCAGTGAAGTGGATTTGATTGAGTTGGATGTGGCGGATAAACAGCGTGAATTGTCTGAATTGGCAATGATGGTCGCGGAACATGAAACGCGGCTACCTGAATTGGAAGATGCGCAAATGGCTGCTAATTTAGCTTATCAAAATCAACAAGATGAATTGAATCGAATTAAGCGTGAATTGGCAGTAAAACAGCAGCAGTTGAAACATACGCAAGATGGTTTGAATCAGGGTTTGGCGCGACAAACGCGTTTGCAGCAAGAATGGGCAGCGTTGAATTTACCAAATGAGGGTGAATTGTCCGATGCTCAAATGCAATCAGATGATTTACAAGCACAATATTTGGCTTTGGAACATGATTTGCAGCAATCGGAGCAAATTTCAGGCAGCCTGAAAACGCGGTTACAAACAGCACAAACGCATTACCAAACCTTGTATCAGCAATTTTTGACCGCGCAAGCGCAGCAACAAGCCTTGGCGCAACTTTTGGAAGCGCAACCGCAACATGATTTTTGGGCGCACACGTCGGCGGCAAATGCGCCTGTGTTGTGGCAAAATATGCGCGTTCCCAATGACTGGCAACATGCGCTGGGTGTGGTATTGGCTGAACGGCTGCACACGCGAGCGGTGGCGGCAGATTTTGTGCTGCCTGCTGAATTGCCGCAAGGCGCGGCAGCGTGGACGCATTTTTCAGGCAGCCTGAATTCAAAATCGCAACCTGCACAAGCATTAATCAATCAAATTCAAGTAGATAAATTATTTCAACCTGTTTTGCAACATTGGTTGGATGGCGTGTTGTGTGCGCCGAATTTGGCTTACGCGTTGGAAAATCAATCTGCTTTGCAAAACAATCAGTTATGGCTGACGCCTGAAGGGCATCGTGTTGATAAATTCAGCGTGGTTTTATATGATAAAAATGATGTTAATCAATTAATTAGCCAGAAATCACGACATGATGATTTGTTGCAAGAATTGGCAACATTAGAGCCAACATTGAAATTGGCAGAAACCGAATTGGCAACCATTCAGCAGCAGTATGCAACCCATGAGCAACAATATCGTGATTTGCAAGTGCAACAACGCACACAATCCGCCGCATTGCAGAGCGCACAAAATCAGGCAAATCAATTATTGGCGCGGACGCAACAGGGACAATTACGCCGTTCTCATATTGAACAGGAATTGGCACAACTCGCTGAAGAAATTGAACAATTAACCTTTAGTCGTGATGGTTTGGAAGATGATGTGGCGATTTTGACCACTTCCGTCAGCGAATTTGAATTGACTCATCAAACACATTCCGTACAGGCTCAACAGCAAGCTGTAAAACAAGCACAATTAGCCTTATTAGAATGCAATCGCCAATACGGATTGATGGAACTGGCGGTTCACAAACAACAGCAGCGTTTAGAATATTTACAAAATCAACTGATTGATTTAGAAGAGCAAAAAACAGATTGGCAAGCACGACAACTGGATTTAGCCTTGCAGGAAGAGACGCAAGACGATGGGCGCAGCGCAGAATTAGAAACCCTGACCGAATTGTCCAATCAATTACAAGAACAAATCACCGCCGCTGCCGCGCGTTTAGCCGAAACGCAAAACTTGGCGCGTACCGTGTATGCACAGCAACAGCAATTAGCCGCCAGCCAGCCGACTTTGCAAGAGGCGGTTCAGGCTGCCTTGTTGCAACAGCAAGAATATTTGATTAATGCCAAACGCTTTCATCAAAATTTGGTAGATGCCCATGCTGATTTATTGATATTAGAAGAACGCGCCAAAACCGCCGACACGCCCGACACCATGTTGCGCCAAATCATGAAATTAAATCAACAAATTCAATCGCTTGGTGCGGTTAATTTGGCGGCGTTGGAAGAATTGGAAGATGCAGCAGAGCGCGATACTTATTACCGTACCCAAAGCGATGATGTTCAGGCTGCCATCACCTTGCTGGAAGAAGCGATTGCCCAAATTGACGATGAAACCAAAGTGCGTTTCAAGGAAACCTTTGATTTGGTTAATCAAAAAGTACAGTCATTTTTCCCAACCCTGTTTGGTGGTGGCGAGGCAAGTTTACGCATGGAAGGCGATGATTTGCTGACGGCGGGCGTGTCCATTATGGCGCGTCCCCCTGGTAAGAAAAATTCCACCATTCATCTGCTGTCGGGCGGCGAAAAGGCTCTGACGGCGATGAGTTTGGTGTTTGCCCTGTTCAGCTTGAATCCCGCGCCGTTTTGCCTGCTGGACGAAGTGGATGCACCGCTTGATGATGCCAATACCAGCCGTTTTTGCAATTTAGTCAAAGAGATGTCTGCACAGACACAATTTTTATACATTTCCCACAATCGCCTGACCATGGAAATGGCAGACCAACTGATTGGCGTAACCATGCAAGAAAAAGGCGTATCGCGGATTGTAGCAGTGGACATTCAGCAAGCGTTGAAATTGGCGGAGGCGTAATATTGACAGGAACGCGGCGTCTTGCCGCCGCACCCACGCTGTCTTCGTAGTGATGGTTGGTGGTACTTTGGCGGTTTTGCGCTCTGTCGCCGCGCGGGCGACTTACTTTTTAAAAAAGTAAGCCAAATAACAGGGCAGATTTTATGTCCTTCATCAACTTGGATTTCGGCATTTCACAAAGGGCGGATATCAAATCCGCCCCTACGACATATCCCAAATCGTGGGCAAAGCCCACGCTACCATTTTCTCTACGAAGAACGCGCTGTTCCATGCCACGCACCTAAAAGCGTGGGTGCGGCGGCAAGACGCCGCGTTCTGGCAAAATTCAGGCAGCCTTTCCATGTGCGACCAAAATGGAACAGGCTGCCTGAATTTTTTACCAACGTTTAAAAATCAACGATGTATTCACGCCACCAAAGGCGAAGTTGTTATTCATCACAAATTCGGTGTCTATTGTCCGACCATCGCCGCGAATAAAATCGACTTCGCCACAACGTTCGTCCACATGATCCAAATTCAAAGTGGGCGCAAACCAATTATTTCGCATCATTTCAATGCTAAACCAGCTTTCCAGCGCACCACACGCACCCAAGGTATGCCCTAAATAGCTTTTTTGGGAACTCAATGGAATGTGTCCAAAGACGTTGGCGGTGGCTTGGGTTTCGGCAATGTCGCCTTGTTCGGTGGCGGTGCCGTGTCCGCTAACATAGCCAATCGCGCTGGCGGGTAAATCGGCATCAGCAAGTGCTAATTCCATGCAGCGTTGCATGGTTGCCATTTCGGGGCGTGTGATGTGTGAACCGTCCGAATTGGCGCCATAGCCCACGATTTCCGCAATAATGGTTGCGCCGCGCGCTTGGGCGTGTTCGAGTTCTTCCAACACCATCATACACGCGCCTTCGCCAATCACGAGACCATCACGGGCGCAGTCGTAAGGGCGTGGAGTGGTTTCAGGCTGCCCGTTGCGGCGACTGGCGGCGTATAAGCTGTCAAACACCAGCACTTGTGAGGCGCTTAATTCTTCTGCGCCACCTGCCATA
>JBHARQ010000091.1:0-3286 GCA_041831015.1 Simonsiella sp.
AATAATAAAATTGATAAAATTTTAATCAATACAGAAGAATTATTAAATAAAAAAGGCAATAAAAAACCACGACAATTGGTGGTAAATGTCAAATCACCAAGACAAGTTAAATCATCCAGTGCGATAAAAAAAACGCCACCTATCGTCAATCGTATAACCCCTATCCAAAAGCGAGAGCAGGCAGACCGAGCTATTGCGATGCGCCAAGCAAAAATTCAAACTGAATTATTAGGTACGATTGCAAAGAATGGCAAATCCAACCGTTCAGGCTTGATTGGGCTGCTTGGACTTGGTGCTGGCGTTTTAAAAGGGCTGACTAAATTACCATTTAATCTTATGAAAGGCATGATGGGCGGTGGTAAATTAACTGCGCGCGGCGCGAATGGGCAATTTCTTCCCAAAGGAGCGAAAGGAGTTGGTTTACTTGGCAAGATTGGTAAGTTCACTAAAGGGGTGGCTAAAGGCGGTGCATTAGCTGCGTTATTTGGCTTGTTGGACGGGCTGTCTATTGAAAATAGTGATGGTTCTCGTGCAGATAAGAATAAGGCGCATGCTAAAAATTTTGCTATTGGTGCAGGTGGTGTTGGCGGCGCAATGATAGGAGCAACATTAGGTTCAGTTGTGCCTGTAGTTGGGACGATTATTGGGGGAATTTTAGGCGGATTTGGTGGAGCTGCATTGATGGAACATTGGGTGGATTGGCTCGATAGTCGCATTGACCCTAGGTTCAGTCAGCAATTATTTGGGAGTTGGAAAGGGTTTACAGGCAGTCTAAAAACAATGTGGCAAGGATTGACTGGTCGTGCCGAAATTAATTTTGGGGAATTTACTCAATTAGCAAAAAATGGGTGGTTATTATTTACAGACGCCTTGAGTGCAGCATCAATGGCTGTTTGGAACGAGCTAATCCCTAACAGTTTCAAGGCTTATTTTGTAGATTTAGGAACGTGGAGTAAAGATGCCCAAAGAAAATCCGCCCACAGTTGCCACATAGCGATACCAATAACGATGTCGCCCACAATCGCAATCAAATTTCACGGCTGATTTTAAATATTCGTCTAGAAACTTTGCATTCAGGCTGCCTGCGTTTAATGCAGCCTGAAAATTTAAAAATTGGACTTTAACAATATGATGTGTTGCACCATGCTTTTTACTAGCATTAGTCCTAAAAGTCATTACGCCATGTTTATCAAATTTAACAGCCTGTATGGTATGAATTTCTTGTTCAGCGCGTTTAATATCAATCGCGCGGCTGCGAGAAATAATTGCATTGGGGGTAATGCCGCCAATGATTTTATTTGCAGTTAAATCTTTCTTTAAATCAGATACTTTTCGTGAAAACAGTTGTAAATCTTGGCGCGTAAGTTGTGTTGCCCATGCTGCTTGGTTTTCGTTTATTTCCGCCAAAGCCAAATCAGCCAATGCTTTTTTCTTGTTTAAAATATCAGCTAGATTTAAAACTGATTTACTTTCACTACGTTGCTTATCAGCACGCAACTCAGCTCGTTCAGTAGCTTTTAAGTCTGCTACAGGTCTATTACTTAAAGTTTGTCCGATTTTACTCACGTTATATCCCCGTCTTCAAATTCATAAGGTTGTTCTAGCGGCTGCAAGTGGTAAACAGTAACGCGAGCCATTGGCATTTGAATAGGAGATGTTGTACCTAATACTTGAAAATGTTTTGCAAATCCTGCCATTATCCAAACAATACGGTCTTCATTTTTAACCACGAATTCATTCTCATTTATTGGCTCGATATAAGCAGCAACATCATTCTCGCCGAAATCCAGCCCATTAACTGCGAAATCACTTCCTAAAATACGACCCAAAAACAACATCTTCCCTGCGCCAATTTGTGATAATTCATATTCTGCTAAATCTTCATCAGCTAGACTCATCATGCCGCCAATGGTACGATGATTAGCATGGTTATCATCCTCATCATATGTAAATGTTTTTCGGTAAATCAATACATCAACTGCATTCGGATGACGAATAGTCATTATGCGAGCGGCTTTATTAATAGCACTTGGCACTTGTTCCAACATTTCTTTATTATCCTTTCGTTTTTAGGCATTCTAAATTCATACCCATTCCCCATGAATTAGTTGTTGCGGCGTATCATCAACAATTCCTACGGTTAAATCATCATGATTTCTGCCATTAACATCAAAATCAACACGGTTTAATGCCTTATAACCTTTTAGATAATTGCCATCATCTGTTAATTCGTGAGGGGTTGGCGCGGTTAAGTACGGAACTTGACACTCAATTACCAAAGTCCATGTCAAAATAGTTAAATTGGTACGATCTGATAAATCTGCCAATTCGTCAGAAGCAGGCATTTCTGTAATATTGCCAATTAACTCAAAATCATACCCACCAAATTGCCATTTAATGGGAAAATGAAAGTTTCTAAATCGTGCAAAATAGAGACGCATTTGAGAAGTCATGGCTTTGGCGGTTTCGCTTGTGTGGGCGAAAAATGCAATTTGCACGCGCTGTTCAATAAAATCACAACGCATTTTGTAATATTCGCCATGCTCGGCAAGTTGAACCAGTTGCGGATTAGGTAACAGGCGATTGCGGTCGGCAGCAATGGGCGGCGCGTCCTTGCCAAATGCCACCAAAATCACAGGAAATGGTGCGTGAATACCGTTGCTGCTACCTTTTGACGTATCGTGGTATTTCTTCAACAACTTTTCAACATCATCAATCATTCGGTCAGCACATACCAAAGCCAATGATTCACGCGGTCTAGATAACCACTTAACCATCTCATCAGTTACAGGTACAATTTCATCAATGCCGCGCAAAAAATGACCAGCAAAAGCCTGCTTGATTGGCAATGTACGCCCAATTGTGCCTAATAAATCATTCTTCATATAAACTCATTCCTTGACTACGTTTCGGATGTGCGATTCTTGTTAATTCGACAGGAGTCAAGTATCGGCGATAGCCGATTGGAACTGCTAAATCAACATCACAAAAACCATTAATAGCCGCAGCCGCATACCAATCAGAGCGTTTCCCATAAACAAATCGATTTGATAAACTATGGTCAAACTGTTCATTTGGCATCACATGATGAAATAAATGAGACTGATGTGCTTGTTTTTTTTGAGACTTACTACGCAGCGTTCTATGAAATCGCGCTGCTTTCATTGGGTCAATAGGCATAGGAACACTCTTAATTAAAAAACAATCGAAATGTTATTATCTACCTGATTTCAACGACACAAAAAACCTGTTCTCATGAAAATACAAGCAGCTTTCAATACCCAAT
>JBHARQ010000092.1:0-9474 GCA_041831015.1 Simonsiella sp.
CTGAAAACATTGTTTCCGTATTTTTGTGTGGAGTGCGATGGCGCGGAATTTGTGATTTGCAATCCGAATGTGCCTGATGTGCAAGTGATTATTCGGCTGGGGGTGATGTCATGACCGCACAACAATTTTTGACGATTGAATGGGCGTTTGGCTTGGTGGTGAGTATTGCGATTACAGCTTTGTGGCGTTACGTCAATTCGCAAGCTGATATGGACAAGGAATTGGCGCGTGATATTAAACACTTAACCGAAAAATTGCACCAAGTGGAAAAAGGCTATCAAAGCAAAGATGATGCTAAACACGAAAGTGGCGAAATCAAAGCGTTGCTCAAAGAAATTCGCGCTGAATTGAAAGAAGTCAGCAATAAAATTGACAAAAAGGCAGACAAATCATGTCCGTAGAACACAAAGACCCTATTTTAGAGATGTTGCGCGAAATCCGCGCCAAGCAAGATTTAACGCTGGAAAAACAAGATGGTTTGGAACAGCGTTTAGACCAAATTCATGATGACTGCAAACGCGTTGCCCAGAAAAATGGCGCGGTGGCAGGTGGTTTGGCTGGCGGTTTGGTGGCGACTGGTATTGCGTTGATTAAAGCAAAATTCGGATTTTAAAGGATAAATCATGGCACATCCAAAGGAAGTCCGCGACAAAGTACGCCGCGATTATGTGAGCGGTCGGCAGACTTTGGAAGTGGCGGCGTTATTGAACAAAATCCCTTTGCCCACCGCTCGTATGTGGAAGAAAACCGCCAAAGAACAAGGCGATGATTGGGACAAGGCGCGGTCAGCGTATTTGCTGGCTGGCGGTGGCTTGGAAGAAATTGGGCAAATGATGTTGGCGGCGTTTATCGTGCAATATCAGGACACGATGGAGCGTTTGCAAAACGACACCGAGCTAGACGCGGTGGAACGTGTGAAATTATTGAGCAGTTTGTCGGATAGTTTTGCAAAAAATATCAGCACCAACAAAAAGTTAATGCCTGAAGCATCTGAATTGGCTACGGCAATGAAGTTGCTAGATATGCAATTAACGTGGGTACAAAAAAATCAGCCGAAAAATTTGCAGGCGTTTATTGATATGCTTGAACCGTTTGGCAAATTTATTGAAACGGAATTTAAGTCATGAAAACAAAAGAGTTTTTGCAATCCATTGCCTTACTTGCCGACCAATACCGCCGACAAATTGAAGCCGAAGTCGCAGGCTTTGACCCCAATCCGCAAGCCATCGCAGAACGTAGAGCCAAAGTGTTTGACCGTGTGCATGGCTTTGAATTTTTTGTAAACACTTATTTTCCGCATTATGTTCGTAGCCCTGAAAAGTCGGAGTTGCACGAATATTTGTTTTTCAGGCTGCCTGAACTAATCCAAAGCGACAAAAACGAAACCGATGCCACCGCCGCACCGCGTGGCGAAGCGAAATCTACGCTGGTTACACAGTTGTTTAGCCTGTGGTGCATTATCACAGGGCGCAAGCATTTTATTGTGATTGTGATGGACAGCATAGACCAAGCCTATCCCATGCTGGAAGCGATTAAAGCCGAGCTGGAATTTAATCCGCGTTTACAAACCGATTTCCCCGAAGCGTGTGGTCAAGGGCGCGTGTGGCAAGCTGGCAAAATGATTACCGCCAATGATATTTGCGTGGAAGTGGCAGGTTCGGGCAAGAAATTGCGCGGTAAACGACACGGTGCGTATCGCCCAGATTTGTGTATTTTGGACGATATTGAAAATGACGAACAAGTCCGCAATCCGACCCAGCGCGATAAATTAGACACTTGGCTTAAAAGCGCGGTGTTGCCTTTGGGTGGCGTGGGGCAAAAGTATGATGTGGTTTATATTGGAACAATTTTGCACTACGACAGCGTGTTAAGTCGTACGTTGAATAACCCGATGTGGCGCAGCAAAAAATTCAAAGCCATGAAACGCTTTCCCGACCGCATGGACTTATGGGAACGCTGGGAGCGTTTGTACAAAACCGATGGCGAAGCGGTGGCACAAGCGTTTTACGAACAGCACAAAGACGACATGGAGCGTGGCGCACAAACATCGTGGGCAGCGCGTGGCGTGTTGGCGTTGATGAAAATTCGGGCGCGTGATGGGCATGAAGCGTTTGACAGCGAATATCAAAATGACCCTGTGAGTGGCGAAAATGCGCCGTTTGCGCCTTTGCTGGAAAAGTGCATTTATCTGGAAAAAGATTTGCCCAATGATTTGGAATTATTTGGCGCGATTGACCCCAGTCTTGGCAAAGCTGGCAATGGGCGCGACCCATGCGCTGTGTTGGTGGGTGGGCGCAGTAAAGCGACTGGGCGTTTGTATGTGCTGGAAGCGATTGTGAAAAAGATGTTGCCCGACCGCATTATTGAAACCGTGATTGCGTTGCAAAAGCAGTATCAATGCAAAAAATGGGCGGTGGAGACGGTGCAATTTCAGGAATTTTTTAAAACGGAATTGGTTAAACGTAGTGCTTTGGCTGGTTGTCCTGTTCCTGCGGTGGGCGTTAAACCCAATTCGGACAAGGTGTTTCGCATTGAAACGCTGCAACCGCATTTTGTCAATGGCTTGATTTGGTTGGGTAAAGACCAGCACGTTTTGATAGAACAGTTGCGACATTTTCCCAAAGCCGACCATGATGATGCACCCGATGCGCTGGAAATGCTTTGGAAATTATCTCAAAGTGGTCAAAGCAGTAGCAAGGCGCGAGTGATTGATTTACCACCGCCCATTTTACACTAGGAATAACAAATGTTTGGATTAGTCAAAGCACAAAAATTAACCGAAAAAGCCAACGTCATCATCGCCCAAACCAACAAAGCCTTGGACGAGTTGATGCAAAGTGGCGAAAGTGCCGACCAAATGCTTAACCGTTTGGGCGTAAGCCGTCAGCAAGCGTTGGACGCGATTTTGGCAGATGACGAAGTGGAAAGCTGCCGTGAAGATTTACGCGCAGCGATGTTGGCGCAGGCATGGCGTATTTATGGCGATGATTTAAACGAAGAAGACAGCGACCGCCTGTGGCGCATGGTGCAACGCCATTTGCCCGTGCTGGCTGAAATTGCTTTGACCGCCAAACTCAATGGCTATGCGGTGGGAATGTATGTTTACGAACAAGACGAAAACGGCTATTACGTCATCAAAAACGTCATCAACCGCGCTGGCAGTATTGGCAAATTCAAAATCAAAGCAGATGGCAAATTGTATGAAGACGACAACGAAGTCAATAGCCAAGTGCTGTATTTACCGCTCGTCAATCGCCCGACCGACACGCGCCCTAGTGGCGAAATGACCGCAGCGCGTTTGTATCCTGCCGTGTGCTTGCGTAAACAAGGCTTTTTATACGCGGCGCAATTCATCACGCGCTACGCCCAGCCGTATTTAATCGGCAAAAACGACAGCACCACCGATGACGACCATCGTGGTTTTGTGGCACGTTTGTTTGGCTTAATCAATGGTGGTGCAATGTCGCTGAACCGCGAAGACGACATTCAGCTATTGCAAAACAGCGCGGACGGTCAAGCGTTCAAGCGTTTGGAAAATTTGGCGAATGCGCGTATTCAGAAATTATTGCTTGGCAAAGTTCGCACATCAGACTTGGAAACAGGCAGCCGAGCGGCGCAGGAAACCGAAGAAAAAGCGCGTGGCGACCGCATTGACGGCTATTTGGCGTTGTTGGCGCAGGGCATACAGCATTTGATTGACGCGGTATTGCTGGTCAATATGGCGTGGGGCAAGACCATTCACGCGCCCAAAGGCGTATGGTTTGAGTGGCAACAAGAAGAGCAGATAGACCTAAAACGCGCAGAACGCGACAAAATTTACTTGGAAAGTGGCGCAATTCGTTTCACGCCCGAATATTTTCGGGATATTGTGGGCTACACCGAATCGCATTTTGAATTGGTGGAACAAGCAAAAACAGATGACAAAACGAATGCGAAAAAGTTATCTACCAAACTTTCAGGCAGGGACTACGCGTCCAGCGAATTAGGAAAAATGCAAACTGCTGAACAAATTATCATGCAACCCAAAATGCAGGCGATTTTAAGTGCGTTAAACAACAGCCAAGACTATGCCGAATTTGAGCGCAAATTAAGCGGATTAGATTTGTCTGATGGCGATACGCTGTTGATACAGCGTTTGGTGGGCGATGGCGTGAATGCGTGGCTGAACGGTTGGGAGAACGAGTAATGGAACTCAATCCACTTGGTTTAATTGACAAAATGGCGTTGCAACATTTGCAATCTAAAAAATTGGAAGCCAGCTTTTCGCACTACGATATTTGGCTAGACCAACACGCCTACGCCTTTACCGTTGCCAAAATGATGGACGAAGATTTGCTGGCGGAAACGCGCCAAGCCCTAGCCGATGCGTTGGCAAATGGCACAAGTTTCCGCGAGTTTAAACAGCGTTTAAAACCGTTTTTAATGTCGCGTGGTTGGTGGGGCGAGCAAATGATGATTGACCCGATGGACGATGAGCCGAAAATGGTGCAATTAGGCAGCACACGCAGGCTGAAAACGATTTTTCAGACCAATATCGCTACCGCTCACGCATCAGCGCGTTGGCAACGCATTCAGGCAAATAAACGCGGTTTGCCGTATTTGCGCTACAACGCCAGCCACGCGCAACATCAACGCGATGCCCACAAACGCTATTATGGGCTAGTGTTGCCTGTGGAACACCCGATTTGGCAACAGATTTTTCCGCCAAACGGCTACGGCTGTAAGTGTAGCGTAACGCAATTAACACGCGGTCAGGCGGAACGCGCAGGTATTAGCGAAGAGCCTAATTTTGAATTTGTGGAAGTGGAAAACCCACGCACAGGCGAAGTGGTGCGTGTACCGCGTGATATTGAGCCGAGTTTTGCACATAATCATGTCAATCGCCAAAAAGCGGTGTTGGATTTGGCGAGCGATAAGCATGGCGAATCGTTTGGCAAGGAGTTGGCGCAAGATTCACAGAAACACGTTGATGCGCGTGTGGTGCAACCCAAAATTGCACAAATGTTTACGGGCAATGTGCAATTTGCGCCCATGACCGAAGATACATTTTCGCTGGGTAACAAAGTTTTAAACAAAGAAACTATTGCCTTATTGAGTGGTGCGGTTGCTGAAAGTGTACTGACGATTACAGAATGGGAAACAGATGATTTTCAAGCATTACGCATTAAAATAAGTAATGACAATATTTACAACCCACCAGCAAAAGTTGTTTTGAAATCAGACAAAAATAATCATTTGACCCTTGTGGTTGATTTGCAAATGATACAACCTGATATGCAAGGTAAAGGGATTAGTGCTTTTGCATTGCGCCAACAAGTTCGCATGGCGAAATGGTTGGGGGTTGAAAATTTAACGGCTTTTGCGATTGGCGATATTAACGACCCTAAACATCATGGTTATTATGCTTGGGCGCGATTGGGTTTTAATGCTGAAATTCCCAATTCATTACGCGAAAAATTACCTGAACAGCTGAAATCTGCACAAGAGCTTGCAGATTTAATGGAAACGGAACAAGGGCGTGAATGGTGGAGGCAACATGGTAGCGATATTGCGGTTAAATTTGATTTGTCTAGTGGTAGTAAATCGCTTAAAATATTGAGAAAATATTTGTTTGAAAAGTTTTGGGCTAATCTATGAAAAATGATGTTTATTACACCGCTTTTGATAAAGACGGCAATATGTTGAAACAGTCATCTATTGACGATGTACCAGCCGAGCAACGCGATGAAGCCTTTATGGAATTGATGTATCGTGAAGACGGTAACGAAGAATTTGCCAATAGGTTGAATGACTATCGCCGTAAAAAAGCCATGCAAGCACAATAACCATTTCAGGCAGCCTGAAAAGTTTTTAACCTAGCCAATCAAAACGCCCGAAAGTATCATCACTTTCGGGCGTTTCTTCTTAATGATTAGTCTTCCACTTTCAAGGCATAAAACGCAGCATCGGCAATATTACGCAAGTGAATTAAGATATGCGACATACCTAATGACACTTCATTGGTGGTACCGTGCAAATCGGCTAACCATTCGGTAACTTGGCTAATTTCCAGCAAAGTTTCTTGAACCAATGCAATATCATCTTGGGGTAAACTCAATTGTTTTTGTTCCATGATTATTCTCCCAAATCTAAAGATGGTTGAGCTTGTTTTTGTTCCAGCATTTTGGCATGAGCTAATTTGCTGCGTTCGGATAACAAGGGATTGGGCTGATAATCCACAAGCCCCAATGTGGTTAAGTGTTTCAGGCGTTTTGCCACGCTACCTGCTGCCAAATCCACCAAACGACCAATTTCGCTCAATCCCAAACCCATTTGATAATAATGAATGATTTGCGCTTCGCGTGGGGCAAATTTCAAAAAGGCAGCCTGCAAAGCCTGTACTTGGTTTTGGTCTTGCACAATGCGGTTTTCCATTTGGTTAAACGCATTGATGTATTTTTCTTTCCATTGGGCTGCTGCTGCGCCTGTGAAACCCATGCACAAGAAAACAAAACCATCGCGGGTGATTTCGTACATGGGGCGTTTTTCGCCTTTTACATCGGTGTATTCAACGGGACGAAAATTCGTCTCGTTAAATTCCTTTGAACATTCAAGGTTTTTAATTGCTTCCAAAATATGTTTATGGCGTTTGCCGAAATTTTGGGCAATATCCAATGAAGTCGTAACAAGGCGACCACATGATACTTGTACTAATTGATGATTAGTCATAGAATTAACTTTCTTTATGTCAAATGAAGAGATTGAAAGGTTTTACCTTTCGCCCAAAGCCAACAAGTTCGCACCTTGTTGGCTTTTGTGCTATAAATTTATAGCACAAGTGAATTAAAACATTTTGCTTTAATTATGTCAAGCACCGTGCTATAATTTTACTTTAAAATTTGATAAGGTATTGATATGGCAAGAAATGACCCACAAGTAAATTTTCGTTTACCGTTGGATTTAAAAGAAAAATTAGAACAAGCTGCAAAAGTACATGGGCGTTCACTTACTTCGGAACTGATTACGCGATTAGAACAGTCGTTTGCTGAAAACCCATCTAGTTCTGATACAATAGTCATGTTTCAAAAAATCCTAGATGAAATTCAAGCATTGAAAAAATAATTTTCAGGCAGCCTGAAATAGAAAAATCCCACTCAATTTCCTTTTCAGGCAGCCTGAATTTCCCAATCGCTTAAATTTGCGTTTTAAAGCCCATTTAAACCGCTCAACCTATCAACCCACCACCCAACCCCATCATCGCAATCTGACGCGATTTTAAACGTCAAAAAATACGATTTACACAGGCAGTCTATTTCAGGCTGCCTGAAACTTTTCCAAAATCGCTCAAATTTGCGTTTTGAGCGCGTTTTATCGCTTGCCCTAGTCTTTACTCGTTTTTATCTTTTATCGCAATCTGTGGCAATTCTAAACCACTTCTAAACCACATCGCGCCCCATTTATCTCAAATCATTTTCAGGCAGCCTGAAAATCAATCTGTCGCACCGACATCAATCAAGCCTTTATTACGCATTGCCAGCGTTACGATACGGCTTTATTTAGGGGTTTTGTATGACAACCGAAAAGCCACTCAAAGTTAAATTGTCTTCCGAGCAGAGCTTGGCGTTTGCGCCATCTGCTGATAATGCCAAACGCACGTTTTCAGGCGTAGCCAATTCGGGCAAACCTTTCGGCTACGGCTCATATCAAATGGTCGTGGATTTTGACAATATCAAAATCAAGCCTAAAACCGCCGTGTTACTGGAACACAATCCGCATAAAGCGGCAGGTGTTGCCACATTATCGGTTGCCAATGGCGTGTTGTATGCCAATGGCACGTTAATGGACAACGAACACGGTCGCTATATTGCCGAATTGTCTGACAATGATTTCCCGTGGGAAATGTCTGTCCACGTTGAAGCGGCGCGATATGAAGAAGTGTCGGCTGGCAAAACCGTAGTCGTGAATGGCAATGAAATCACTGCACCTGTGGTGATTATGCGTGATTGCGCTATCCGCGAAGTGTCGTTTACGCCTGTGGGCGTGGACAGCCAAACCAGCGCGGTCGTGTTGTCCGACAACAGCCCCGTTACCTTCCAATTTTCCGCAACCAACGAAAAGGGCAACACCATGACCGATGAAGAAAAGCAAAAAATGGCAGATTTAGAAAAGCAAGTCGCTGACTTGAAAGCTGAAAATGCCGAATTGAAAAAAGCGCAAAAGCAAGACAACGTAAAAGCCAAATTGTCCGCCGCAGGTTTTAAAACCAACGAACAAGGCGGTTTTGACGGTGTGTCTGCGCCGATGATGAGCGCGTTGTTGTCTGCCAGCGAAGCCGATGTGGACGCGATGATTGCCGATTTGAAATTGTCGGCAAGCCCACAAAAGCCACCCATTCCGCCCGAATTAACCAAGGGCTTGGGCGGTGTCCCCGAAGAGCCTGTGAAGTTGTCCGTTACCGCGCAATGCGTTAATGCGTCAGGTAAAACCTACGTTTAAAGGAACGCCACGATGTCTAAACAAGAAACAGAATACAAAATCAAATCCAATCCGCAAACCATGCCCTACCCATTGAGCGCGTATCTCAAATGGGAAAACTCGCCCCACACGCGCCAAGTGATTGACGCACCAGCAGGCACGAAAATGGGCGAATTTGTGGACTACGAACCCTACGGCAGCAAATTGTTGGCGTTGTCGGACGAGCAGAACGGCAAAGTGATGGTGCAACCACAAGACTGCATCATTGAGTACACCAATTTATCCGCCGATGCGATTGCCAAAGCTGGCGATTTTCAGGCGATTGTCAATGCTGGTGTGAATCACGGCATTGTGTACCGCAATGCGCCATTTACGCCGAAAAATGCAATGGGCTTTGTGCCACCGAGCGGTTTGATGAACGAACCAGGGGTCGTGCTTGGCGACCCATCAAGCAGTAGTTAAATAGCGAAATTTTTCAGGCTGCCTGAAATTTAAAAATCATTTAACCCCCCGTTTAAACCCATTTTAAAAAGGAAAATTTATGCCTTTATCTGATAACACCAAATTTGGTGTTCGCGCTTTGAGTGCTGCGATTAATCGTGTTCCAGCAAAGCCGACACAAATCCGCGATTTGGCTTTGTTTGAAGCCAAATCATTAACGACTACTTACGCCGAAGTTGAAAACCAAGACGGCACATTGGTTTTAATTCAAAGCAAACCACGCGGCAGCACAGGCGATAGTTTACAACAGAAAAAACGTCAAACACGCTTGTTCCAAATTCCGCATTTACCGATTGATGACGTTGTTCGCGCCGATGATGTACAAAACGTACGCGGATTTGGCAAAGAAGAAGCCGAAACCGTAGAAGCCAAAGTTAATGAGCTGTTAGGCGAAGGCAAAGAAAGTATTGAATTTACGCGTGAACACTTACAGTTGGGCGCGTTAGGCGGCAAAATCTTGGACAAAGACGGCGATGTGATGTACGACTTGTACAAAGAATTTGATTTGAAACGTCAAAC
>JBHARQ010000093.1:0-12799 GCA_041831015.1 Simonsiella sp.
ACAACTACTACCACGTTGTTTAATTTCATATTATTTGGCTTACTTTTTTAAAAAGTAAGTCGCCGCGCGGCGACAGAGCGCAAAACCGCCAAAATACCACCCACCATCACTACGAAGACAGCGTGGGTGCGGCGGCAAGACGCCGCGTTCTGGTAAATGGGCTGTTACCTGTGCAGTGAATACGCTAAAATGGTGGTTTTTGCCTACCATTTTGTTTATTTTATGTCCCGCATCAATCATCAACCTGCTTTTTTATTAACCAGCAAACCTTGGCGTGAAAACAGTTTGCGGCTGGAGGCGTTTAGTCGTGATTATGGGCGCGTGTCGTTGCTGGCGCGAAGTGCGCGAACGCGTGGCTCGGAATTGCGTGGGGTGTTGATTCCGTTTGTGCCGTTGTCGGCGTCTTGGTATGGCAAGGAGGAGTTGAAAACGTTGCATCGGGCGGAATGGTTGGGCGGTTGGATGCAGCCACATTCTCGGGCTTTGTTTAGTGCGTTGTATGCCAATGAGTTGGTGTTGAAATTGACCGCACGTGAAGACCCTCATCCTGATATTTATCATGCTTTGCACGATTTGATGCGCGTGATTTGTACGCAATCGCAACATTTAGCGGCATTGCGGCAATTTGAATTTCGGTTGTTGAATGCGTTGGGCGTGGCACCTGATTTTACGCGTGATGTTGAGGGGCAGGAAATTGATGGCAATTTGTTTTATTGGATTCAGCCCGAACAGTCGGTGCAGCAGGTGTCTGCGGATTTCAGGCTGCCTGAAAAGTCTGGCGAAGTGGTACGCGGTACGGTATTGCAGCAAATTGTGTCGGGAGAATTTCTGGACGCGGAATCGGCTCAAGCCGCCAGTAAAGCGATGCGGGTGTTGATTGATTTCAGGCAGCCTGATATTCAAACGCGTAATGTGTTGCAACAATTAAATCAATTAAAACAAAAAATAAAATAATCCATCGTTTTCATTTCACAAAAATCTTAACAAAATAAAAGGGCTAATTTATAATTTGTAATGATGATGATTTTGTCATCAAATCGTTTTGTTTGATTTTTTATTTAAAAGAAGAAATAGATATGAGCACAGAAACCCGATTCACTCCCCCACCTTTTGCCAATCACAGTCCGCAAACGTGGTATCAAGCCGCTTCACAACACCCAGCGTTTATCCGCGATGCCGCGCAAGCAAAGGCGATTGAACATCTTGACCGCTTATGGACAGAATTGATGATGTTTAAACGCAAACGCAATCGCTTTTTAGGGCGCAGCTTGCGTTCGCCTGAAGTGCCAACGGGTTTGTATTTTTACGGCGGCGTAGGGCGCGGCAAAAGTTTTTTGATGGACGCATTTTTTGGTTGTTTGCCGTATAAACGCAAACGCCGCGTTCACTTTCACGCCTTTATGGCAGAAATTCACAAGCGGATGCGCGATAAACGCAGTGAACCCGACCCACTCAAAGCCGTTGCTCACGACATCGCCACCGAAACGCGTGTGTTGTGTTTTGACGAATTTCATGTGAGCGATATTGCCGATGCGATGATTTTGGGACGATTGCTGGAAAATTTATTTGCCGAAGGCGTGGTATTGGTGGCAACGTCTAACTACGCACCTTCTGAATTGTATCCGCAAGGTCAAAATCGCAGCAGCTTTTTGCCCACCATTGCGTTGATTGAAAAGAAATTAACCGTATTAAATGTGGACGGCGGCGAAGATTATCGGATGCGAACGCTGACACCAGCCGAAGTATTCTACATTCCCAATAATGCGGAAAATGAAGCGAAATTAGCGCAATTATTTGAAAAATTAGCGGGCAGCGACCCACGGCAGCCTGAAAAAATCATCATTCACGAGCGCGAATTGACGTGTAAAGGACGCACTGACCGCGTGATTTGGTTTGATTTCCGCACCTTGTGTTTTGGCACGCGTTCGCAAGCGGATTATTTGTGGTTGGCGGAGCGTTACACCCATGTGTTGATTTCAGGCGTGGAAAAAATGTCGCCCAATGAACGCAACGAAGCGCGACGTTTAACTTTGCTGGCAGACGTGTTTTACGATTACCGCGTGAAACTATGTCTCACCTCACAAGTGCCAATGGCAGACATTTACACCGAAGGCGATTTCGCGCATGAATTTGTGCGTACGGTCAGCCGTTTGGTGGAAATGCAATCGGAAGATTATTTGGCATTGCCGCATTTGAAATTGAAATAATTTGATTAAACCATATTCAGGCTGCCTGAACATCAAACCATGTGTTCACGGCAGCCTGAATATATTTAGATAATAATGGAATATTAATATGCTGAAATTCACATTACATAAAACAGACGGACACGCCCGACGCGGCACATTAGAACTCAATCACGGCAAAATCGAAACGCCTGTATTTATGCCCGTTGGCACATACGGTTCGGTCAAAGCCATGACACCGCAAAATTTACACGACATCAAAGCCCAAATCATTTTAGGCAACACCTACCATTTATGGTTGCGCCCCGGATTGGAAGTGATTGAACAATTTGGCGGTTTGCACCAATTCATCGGCTGGGACAAACCCATTTTGACCGACTCGGGCGGTTTCCAAGTGTTTTCGTTGTCGGATATGCGAAAATTGACCGAAGAAGGCTGCACCTTTAAAAGCCCGATTAATGGCGACAAACTCTTCCTATCGCCCGAAATTTCCATGAAAATTCAAACGGTTTTGAATTCCGACATTGTCATGCAATTAGACGAATGCACGCCGGGGGAAGCCAGCCACGAACAAGCCAAAAAATCCCTACAAATGTCGTTGCGCTGGGCAGAACGCAGCAAAAAAGCGTTTGAAAATTTGAAAAACCCCAACGCGCTCTTTGGCATTGTGCAAGGCGCGATGTATGAAGATTTGCGCGAAGAATCGTTGCGCGGTTTGGAACAATTTGATTTCCCTGGATTAGCAATTGGCGGCTTGTCGGTGGGCGAACCCAAACCCGAAATGTACCGTATGCTCCGTGCCGTTGCCCCCATTTTGCCTGCCCACAAACCGCATTACCTGATGGGCGTGGGTACGCCCGAAGATTTGGTGTATGGCGTGGCGCATGGCGTGGATATGTTTGATTGCGTGATGCCGACCCGCAATGCGCGAAACGGCTGGCTGTTTACCCGCTTTGGCGACATCAAAATCAAAAACGCCAAACACCGCATGGACACGCGCCCATTGGATGAAACCTGTACTTGCTATGCCTGTCAAAATTTCAGCCGCGCCTATTTGTACCATTTGCACAAAGCAGGCGAAATTTTGGGCGCACAACTCAACACCATTCACAATTTGCATTTCTATCAAGTCATTATGCAAGAAATGCGAGACGCGATTGAACAAGGCAAATTTGCCGACTGGCAAGCGCAATTCCACGAAAACCGTGCGCGTGGCACAGATTGACAAAGTATTTGAATTTACCAGAACGCGGCGTCTTTCCGCCGCACCCACGCTGCGTCCGTCGTGATGGTTCGTGGTACTTTGGCGGTCTTGCGCTCTGTCGCCGCGCGGCGACTTACTTTTTAAAAAAGTAAGCCAAATAACAGGACAGATTTTATATCTGCCCCTACAACCAAAATGTCCAACCAACACTACGAAGAACGCACCGTTCCGTGCCACGAGCCTAAAGCGTGGGTGCGGCGGCAAGACGCCGCGTTCTGGCAAATTTTCAGTACATGATAAAAAATGGAACGGCGACGGCTCGTCGCCATATTTCAAATACACCACCCATTTCATTTTGATGAAATTCCATCGTTGGCGACGAGCCTTCGCCGCTCCATTTGTGTCGTGTACTGAAAGGCAGCCTGAAATGTTGATTCAACGTTCAATCAACGCGTGGCACAACGAAATCCCATGTTTTTCACCGTATAATTAGCTTGCACGCTGGTTCTCATGCCGTAGCGCATAAAGGCGGCGTAATCGCTGGGGTCGGTGCTGTTTGCCGTGCCGCCGCCACAAAACAAGCTGCTGTTTGCCGTGCCTGCGTTGAGTAAACTGCTGTTAAAGTCTTCTGTCCACTCCCAAATCAAGCCGTGCATATCATACACGCCATAAAAATTGGGCTTACTTTTGCCAACATCGCGCAAACCGCGTTTCCCCCCTTCGGCGTACCAATCTAAAATCACGCGACTGTAATTGGGTTCGGTGCTGCCATCTTTGGCTTTTTCTGATGCCAAGCCTGTGAATTCCCATTCGTCAATGGTGGGTAAGCGTTTGCCTTGTGCTTGGCAGTAGGCGTTCGCTGCAAACCATGAGACGTTGGTTACAGGGTGGTTTAATTCGGCTGTTTTGGGGGCGAATTGGTGGTTTTTGGGTTCCCAATGGCGTAGGTAGTTGGCATCGGCTTGGCGATTGGCTACTTTTCCGCGTTGCCATTGGGGGTGTTTGTTAATAAAGGCGGCAAATTCGGCATTGGTAATGGGGAATTTGTCAATTTTGAATGATTTGACGGGTGTTTTGGGCATGTTTTTTTTGAGATACAGGGGGCGATATTCGCCGCCTTGTATGCTCGCCATTTGTCCGCCTGCCCACAGGCTGCCTGATGTGATGAGTAAGGTGGTTGCCCACAGAGTTTGATGAAATGGGTTCATGCTGGTTTCTCATTGTGATGTGTTTCAGGCTGCCTGTTTTGGGGCGCAAATGGTTTCGTGCCACTGGTTTTGGCGTGGGTGCGGCGGCAAGACGCCGCGTTCTGGCAAATTTCAGGCTGCCTGAGTTTGGTTTTGTGATAAGACGCGTTGTCGGCGCGTTTCTGCCAAGACCATGCCCGCCGATACGGAAATATTCATGCTCTCCACCGTGCCAAACATGGGAATGGACACGAGCGCATCGCAGCATTCTCGTGTTAAACGGCGCATACCTTCGCCTTCGTTGCCCATGACCCATGCGACTGATTGGGGGATGTCGTAGTGGAATAAGTCGGCATCGCCGCCCATATCGGTGCCGACCACCCAAATGCCGTATTCTTTTAGTTCGCGGAGGGTGCGTGCTAAATTGGTAACGGTGATGTAGGGGACGGTTTCGGCTGCGCCGCAAGCGACTTTGCTCACGGTGGCGTTGAGTCCTGCGCTTTTGTCTTTGGGGGCAATCACGGCGTGAACGCCCATCGCGTCTGCTGTCCGTAAACATGCGCCTAGGTTGTGGGGGTCGGTAATGCCGTCTAGTACCAGTAAAAAGGCTGGTTCATTCAGATTTTCTAGTACATCTTCTAAATGAACATGGTTTTTAGATGCATCAATAAAACCGACTACGCCTTGATGACGTGCGCCTTTTGCCATGGCATTGAGACGGTCGGCATCGGCAAAATGGACGCGGACGCGTTCTTGAGTGGCTTTTTCTAGTACGTCTCTTGTGCGAGCATCGTTTTTATTTTCAAGTAGATATAAATCTAAAATGGATTTTGGGTTTTGCCACAAGCGAGCATTAACGGCATGAAAGCCGTAAATTAATCTTTGGTTTGACATAGGGTGTATTATATATAAAGTGGTAAATAAAATGTTTGTTTTAAATCAGGTTTGCCCTTTTCAGGCTGCCTGAAATCCTTAATTATATTATTAATTTAATATAATCAAATAATTAAATTACGAAAATGACTGAAATCCCCCCTACTCTATCCAAACGAGTAAGGGGGGATTTACTAAACAACCAACCGATTATTTCACAGAAATGTCGCTGTCAATCCAAACTTGGTAATCTGTACCGCCGATGTTTTGGTTGTACACTTGATAAGTTTGTCCTGAAGATTCAATGGTATTGGTTTGGGCTGCACCGCTCCACAATTGAACGCTGTCGCCTACACCACCATCAATGGTCAAGACATTACTATACAAGATACCATTGGTATCTACTGCACCAGTCGCATGATTATTCAATACCGTGTTTTCTGACAACACTAATGTGGTTTCTGAAGCACTTTCTTGCAAATTAATTCGCTCAAAATTTTGCAATTTATCTGCATCAACCGTACTACCTGTTAATGTAACCGTATCGGTACCTGTACCACCATCTACTGTGGCATTCAGGCTGCCTGCAATGCTCATTTGGTCATTACCTGCTTGTAATGCTACATCAACATTCACATCACCATTGACCGTTAAAATATCGCCACCTGCGGTAATTTTCACATCAGCAATATTACTATTATCAATAGTATCAAACAATTGCTCTACTGGCGCAGTGCTATTGTAATAAGATGTTGCTGAAGCATTTTCAGTAACATTACCTTGTGCATCACGGATATAAGCGATAATTTCATTCTCGCCCTCTACAGGGGTAACATTCACAATCACAGACCCATTGCTAATATGGTCTTGTGTCAATGCAATCTGCTGATTCGCACCCCCCGCAACCTCAATATACAAAACATCGCCTACACTAAAGCCACCATTTTGTGCCAACGATACAGTTACACCCACTTGACCATCGCTGTTTAAATCAGCCGCATCAATTGAACCATCATATTGGTCATTGAAGTACACAGTTGGCGTGATAGGTACACCATTATCACGAATGGCATCTACAGTTTGTACATCAGATGTATTACCAGCAGCATCACTCACGGTAGCAGTAATGGTATTGTTGCCTTCCACAGGTGTTACGTAGAAGCTCACGCCATTGGTTAAATCAGCTTGCGTTAAAGTATGTGTTTGCTGTGTGCCTGCGCCATCAGTTACGGTCAACAAATCACCCACCGCATAACCACCTGCTGTCGGTAAAGTTACACGTACATGAACTTTACCATCTACAAAATCATTGGCATCAATATAACCATTCTCCACGCCCACAATTTCTACGACAGGTGCATTCGGTGCGGTGATATCCACTTTCACAATGGTTTCACCCACTTTTGAAGACTCACCTGATGCTTTAGTAATGCTGGCTTGAACAGTATTATTACCTTCTGCTACATCCACATTAACTGTTAAACCATATAATAAATGTTGTTGCGTCAACACAATGGCTTCAGTTTGGCTATTTGGATAAATTACATTCAGCGTTGCCCCTTCGGTATAACCTGCAGGGATTTCAATATTCACCACCGCTTTACCTACATTAGCAGCCAATTCTGCTTGACTCAAGATGTTATCACCATTGGCATCTTTCACCGTTAAAATAGGAGGCAATGCCACGGAATCGTCTAGAGTGGATTTATCGCTGCCACTCAATGAGCGGTTACCTGCTTTATCACTCACATAAGCAGAAACGGTATTCACCCCTTCACTTGGTTCAATCAAGATGGTATGACCATTGGCAATCATATCAGCCGTTAATTCAATGGGTTCTAATGTACCTGCTGTTGTAGTCACATACAACAAATCACCACTGTTATAGCCACTGTTTTCTGGGAACGTAATGGTTACCGATACTTTACCATCAATCACATCTTCAGCATTAATATAACCACTTGTACCCAACGCATCTTGGATGGTTACCACAGGTTTGCCTGCCTCATCTGCCTGACCATTTTGGTCGTTGTCACCTGGGGTGCTGGTGTCGCGTGTATAAGTTTGGCTAATGCTATTTGAAATATTAGGCGCACTGTCTTTCAAAAATGCGGTTACGGTTAATTGCTGACCTTCTGCTGGTGCAGGTAATTCTAATTCATATTTACCTGTATTAATATCAGCCGAATCAATTACATGCTCAATATTATTCACCACCAAAATATCACCAATATTCACACCTGTATCAGGCAAGGTAATGGTAACGGTAACCATATCATTGACCATTTCATTAGCAGTCAGATAGGCATTACCATCACCCACCGTAATGCCAGATGCTGCCGCAGGTGCAATGGTATCAATTACAGTATAAACGGCATTCGCCCCCCATTGTGCAGAATCGGTATTATACGCTACCACTTCTGTACCACCTGCTACGAAACTAACTGGTAAAGACACCATACCTGTATCCGATTGAATGCTCACCCCATCTACTGTATTTACGGTTACCCAACCTCGAGCAGAGAAAATAAAATTAATCTCTACAATTTCACCTGAAATCGATTGATAAGTTACTCGTAAGCTGGAAGCATCATTCGCAGGTGTAATTTGTACCACTGTTTCATCTGCTGATAATGCAAATGTTGGCGCAGTCGGTGGATTGTGATCCATCGCATAAGCAGTTACTTCCGCAGACGCATTGCCTTTCGCATCGGCATTACTTACCGATACCACGCTGTCATCTAATACCGCTTCAGGGGCAATCACGACTGTGTTATCTGTAATGGTCATGCCTGTAATATTGGCATTGTCTAATGTCCATACCCCATTGGTTTTGCTCAATGTTGCAGTATGTGCCACATTGGTTTCATCAGTGTATTTAATAGTTGCGCTAACGGCTTCTTCATTTAATGTTACGGTTACTGCGCCGCTACTTTCTGCATTAATCCATGGTTCCGCAGGTGCTTGTAAATCAGGGGCGGTAATGGTATTTGCCACGCTGCTATTTCCCGCTTCATCGCTGGCAATCACGGTAATGCTTTCGCCATTAGTCAATGCTGTTGGCAAATTAATGCTGTATGCACCTGTGCCATCCGCTTGTGCAGTCATCCCATTCACGCTCACAATGGCGTTGGCTTCCGTGCTGCCTGAAACCACAGTGCCATCATCTGAAACGGTTGCTGTTGGCATTTCAGGCGCAGTACGGTCTTTTTCAGGCGCAGTTGTACTAATGGCAGTTGAGGTATTACCCACAACAGACGCATCAACTGCAACAACATTGACAGTTTCACCGTGGTCTAATGCTGGATTGAGTGTGATGGTGTATTCACCAGCCGCATTCGCCGTTGCCCATGAATCGTATGTACCATCGCCATCAATATCCACGCCAACGCGTGCGCCAACTTCAGTCGTACCCGAAAGTGTGGTGCCATCGGCAGAAATTTGTGCGGTTAATGTGGTTGGTGCTGTACGGTCTGGTGCCACCACAGATGTGGTGCTGCTGTTACCTGCCGCATCGGTGGCGGTAACGGTTAAGGTTTCACCATTTAATTGTGCAGTTGACAAGGTGATGGTGTATTCACCATTTTCATTTGCGGTTGCCGTTGCGCCGTTAATTAATACCGTTGCGCCAGCTTCCGTGCTGCCTGAAACGTTTGTGCCATCTTCAGACACGGTTGCGGTTAAGGTTTGCGGTGCGGTGGTATCGGTTGCAGTTGCCACAACTACTGTGGTGCTGTTACCTGTTGCATCGCTGGCAATGACATTGACTGTCTCACCATTGGTTAAAGCCGTTTCTAATGCAATGGTGTAATGACCATCTGCACCTGCTAAAGTCGTGAGCGTGGCTGTTCCCACTTGCGCTGTAACGGTTACACCTGCTTCGGTTGTACCTGAAATGACGGCACCATTGCTCATCACTTCCGCGCTTAATGCAGTCGGTGCGGTGGTGTCTTTTGCAACAACCGTAGCGCTGCTGCTGTTATTGGCAGCATCGGTGGATACCACGGTCAAAATTTCACCATTTAATTGTGCAGTCGGCAGGGTAATGCGATAGTTGCCAGCATCATCTGCTTGCGTTTCCACGCCATTAACCGATACTGTAGAACCTGCTTCGGCTGTACCCGATACGATGAGACCATCATCTGACAATTCAGCCGTTGGTGCAACTGGCGCAATGCCATCACCTGCTGTAATCGTGATTGCAGGGCTATCATTGTTGCCATCAGATGCAATCACGCTAATGGTTTCACCATTAATCAATGCCGTTGGCAAATTCACACTAAATGCGCCAGAGACATTGGCAACACCTGTTGCATCCGCCACGCCATCGCCTGTGTAATCAATTTTAATCACAGTACCTGCTTCTGTATCGCCAGAAACCACAATGCCATTGCTTGATAAGCTGACATTGGACAAGCTCGGTGCAGTATGGTCGCCAGCTGTCATGGTGGTTTCCGAACTGCTGTTTCCTGATGCATCTACCGCCACAACGGTAATGGTTTCATGATTAACCAATGCCGTTGGTAAGGTAACGCTATACGCACCGTCGGCATTTGCCAAAGTGGTGATGCCATTCACGCTCACCGTCGCACCTGCTTCGGTGCTGCCTGAAACGGTCAAGCCATCATCTGATAATGTGGCAGTTGGCGCATCTGGCGCGGTTAAATCTGGGGCTTGCAATGTGGTCGTGCTGCTGGTATTACCTGTTGCATCGATGGCAAAAACGCTGATGGTTTCGGTATTAATCAATGGCGTTGGCAAGGTTAAGGTAAATGCGCCATCTGCGCCAGCCAAAGTGGTTACGCCATTCACGTTCACCGTTGCGCCTGCTTCGGTGCTGCCTGAAACGCTCGCGCCGTCTTGTGCAACGGTTACGCTGTCAATCACGGGCGCAGTCGTATCTGGGTCGCCACCTTCTTGGGCAACCACGCTGGTGGTGGCGGTGTTGCCTGCTACATCGCTGTACACCGCATGAACCGTTGAACCGTCCAGCACTTGATTTGCCGCAATCACGCCATTGTTGGTATTGGCTGCAATATGCGCAATCACATTGACATCACTTGATGTCCATGAACCATCACTTTGTTTGGTTAATGTGATATTCGCATCATTCACCGTCAAGACAACGGTTTCACCAGCCACCGCATCGGCTGCCAATGCAAAGGTAATCGAACCATCATCATTAGCAATGAATTGACCTACGGCGGGTGCAATCGTATCCAACACAGCAACCACGTTCAGCGTTTCGGAGGTTACGCCTGCTTCATTGGTTAATGTGGCGGTGATTTCATTATTGCCTTCTACCGCAGCGAAATCGTATTTCAGGCTGCCTGAATTAATATTTTCATCATTTAAAACAATATCTTGACTAGAGCCATTCACGCTCACGCGCAAAGTATCACCTGCTTTGGCAGTCGCAGGTAAACCAATGGTTGCCGTCATTTGATTGCCATTCGCAGCATATTCTGCGGCATTGACCGCACCATCATCAATATCTGCAATGGTAACGATAGGTTTCAATACAGTATCGCTATTCAATGTAATATTAGCCGTCGCTGTTCCTGATTGTTTCCCTTCATTATCAATTACATATGCACTAACCACATTATTACCAGCAATAGGTTTCACGTGAATCGTTACACCGTTGTCTAAATCTGCTTGTGTTAATGTCAATTGTTGTGTGCTGCCATCTGGTGCAGTAATATGCAACACATCACCCAAGCTATATCCTTGATTTTCATAAAGTTTTACAAAAACACTCACCAAGCCATCATCATTTACATCAATTTGGTCAATTTGATTGTTGCCATCATTGTCTGTAAACGCCACGATAGGATTGCCGTATTCATCTGCCACGCCATCGCCATTACTGTCCCCCGGTGTGCCATTATCACGCGCAGCCGTTGCCGTGCCTTGTGCCGACACATTGCCTGCTTGGTCGGTTACGGTGGCGGTAATGGTATTGGCACCTGATACAGGTGTCATATTCACCGATACGCCATTATCAATATATTCTTGTGTCAATTCAATATCTTGAGTCTGACCTAATACATCAGTAATGGTTAATGTATCACCCACTGCATAGCCACCATTTTCAGGCAGCGTGATATTCACCGTCATTTGACCATCGTGCAAATCAGCCGTATTAATATAACTATCTGCACCGCCTACAATGCTGACCACAGGCGCAACAGGCGCAGATTGGTCAACACGCACCTCATCGCTGCCCACACGAGACACGCTGCCTGAAGTGTTGGTCAAAGTCGCACTCAACACATTATTGCCATCAATCACATCAAAATTCACCGTCATGCCTGATTGCAAATGAGTTTGTGTTAATACAATGCTTTCTGTGCTTTGATTTGGATAAGTAATGTTTAATACCGCACCCACAGTATAACCCGCAGGAATGGTAATCAATGCACTGGCTTTACCTTGATTCGATGCCAATTCGGCGGCATTCAACACATCATCGCTACCGCTTGTAATGCTAATCACAGGCGGCAATGCCACAGAGTCATCCAACATCGATTGGTCTTCACCAGCCAATGATGAATTACCTGCTTGGTCTTTCACAATAGCGCGAATGGTATTGACACCTTCTTCTGGGTCAATCATAACGGTGTAGCCATTGGCAATCATGTCATCGGTCAATGTGATTGGCTCTAAATCGCTTGATGCCGTGCTAATTTGCAAAATATCACCAGCCGTATAACCGCTATTAGCAGGGAAAGTAATCAATACTTCCACTTTGCCATCAGCATTAATATCTTCCGCATTGATGTAGCCGCTGGTGCCATTACCATCTTGAATCACCACACTAGGCTTACCTGCTGTATCAGCAAGACCATCTTGATTATTGTCCCCCGGTACAATCGTGTCGCGCACATAAGTTTGGCTCAAGCTGCCTGAAAGCAAATTCGCGCTATCACGCAATTGCGCTGTTACAGTCAAACTTTGACCTTCTGCAGGCGCATCCAATGCCACTTCATAAGTGCCAACATTAATATGACCATTTTCAATTGGGAATTCTTGCCCATTCACAATCAAAACATCACCCACATTCACACCAGTTGCAGGCAAGGTGATGATGACTTTGACTTTATTATCAACCATTTCATTGGCAGTTAAATAACCATCGCCATTACCAATGGTCAAGCTAACCAAATCGCTTGGTGGAATATTATCTTCAACAACCATGCTCGCATTGCTGCTCAAACCTGCTGCGTCATTTGTTACCACATAAACCGATTCGCCACCCAATAAATTCACCATAGGCAAGGAAACCACGCCCGTTGTGGCATCGATGGTTACAGCATCATTGACATTACCATCCACCCAGCCTTTAT
>JBHARQ010000094.1:0-2653 GCA_041831015.1 Simonsiella sp.
AGATTTAGAACACAATCGACCAATGGTGCTGAATGCAGCTGAATTTACTCAACGTTATTCGGGTAAATTGATTTTAGTGGCTTCTCGAGCTTCAGTATTAGGTAGTTTGGCTAAATTTGACTTTACTTGGTTTATCCCTGCGGTGATTAAATATCGCCGCTTATTTTTTGAAGTATTAATTGTTTCGGTGGTGCTGCAATTATTTGCTTTGATTACGCCATTATTCTTTCAAGTGGTGATGGATAAGGTGTTGGTACATCGTGGCTTTTCTACGTTGGATGTGGTGGCGGTGGCTTTATTGGTGGTGAGTTTGTTTGAAATCGTGTTGGGCGGTTTGCGCACGTATATTTTCGCGCACACTACATCACGGATTGATGTGGAATTGGGCGCACGGTTGTTTCGGCATTTGTTGGCATTGCCTTTGTCGTATTTTGAAAGCCGTCGGGTGGGTGATACCGTTGCGCGAGTGCGCGAATTGGAACAAATCCGCAATTTCCTGACGGGTCAGGCGTTGACATCGGTATTGGATTTGGCGTTCTCGTTTATTTTCTTGGCGGTAATGTGGTATTACAGCCCGACTCTGACTTGGGTGGTATTGGCATCGCTGCCCGCCTATGCGTTTTGGTCGGCGTTTGTCAGCCCGATGTTGCGGGCACGGTTGAACGATAAATTTGCGCGCAATGCGGATAACCAATCGTTTTTGGTGGAAAGCATGACGGCGGTAGGGACGGTTAAGGCAATGGCGGTTGAGCCGCAAATGACACGCAAATGGGACAACCAGTTGGCGGCTTATGTGGCTTCGGGGTTTAAGGTAACGAAATTGGCGGTCATCGGGCAGCAGGGGGTGCAGCTGATTCAAAAGCTGGTAACGGTGGCAACCTTGTGGCTAGGGGCGCGATTGGTGATTGAGGGGAAATTAACTGTGGGGCAATTGATTGCGTTTAATATGTTGGCGGGACAGGTGGCTGCACCTGTGATTCGTTTGGCGCAGCTGTGGCAGGATTTCCAGCAGGTGGGCATTTCGGTGGCGCGTTTGGGGGATATTTTGAATGCGCCGACTGAAAATCCCTCATCGCGTTTGGCACTGCCTGATATTCGTGGCGATATTGCGTTTGAACACGTTGATTTTAGATACAAAGCTGATGGACGTTTGATTTTGCAGGATTTGAGTTTACAGATTCGTGCCGGTGAAGTGTTAGGCATTGTGGGGCGTTCGGGTTCGGGTAAATCTACATTAACGAAATTGGTGCAGCGTTTATACGTCCCTGAAAATGGACGTGTTTTGGTTGATGGTAATGATTTGGCATTGGCAGACCCAACTTGGTTGCGTCGTCAGGTGGGGGTGGTGTTGCAGGAGAATGTGCTGCTCAATCGCAGTATTCGTGACAATATTGCGCTAACGGATACGGGTATGCCATTAGAACGTATTATTCAGGCAGCCAAATTAGCAGGTGCTCATGATTTTATTATGGAATTAGCAGAAGGCTATGACACAATTGTTGGTGAACAGGGAAGTGGCTTATCAGGCGGGCAACGCCAACGCATTGCGATTGCACGTGCTTTGATTACCAATCCGCGTATTTTGATTTTTGATGAAGCGACCAGTGCACTGGACTATGAATCAGAACGGGCAATTATGCAAAATATGCAAGCGATTTGCCAAAATCGTACCGTACTCATTATTGCACACCGTCTTTCCACAGTACGCATGGCGCATCGCATTATCGCGATGGATAAGGGCAAGATTGTAGAACAAGGTACACATCAGGAACTGCTGCAAAAACCGGACGGTTATTACCGCTATCTGTATGAACTGCAAAATGGTTGAACATACGGCGGATTAACACGAAAGGCACTGCTGCGGCACAACGGCACATATAATAAAGATTTCAGGCTGCCCTGCATGTTTTGTTTCAATCTGTGATTGGGCAACAAAACATGCAGGGCAGCCTGAAATTTCATTTGCGCATAGGCTATGCTGTCTGATTAAGCAGCAACAGCCAACATGGTCGGAATGTTTTTCAGCGTATCGCTGTTCCAATCGGTTGCCGTTGTGCTTTCGCTGCTGCCGAAAGCCGCCATTGCCTGAACCATGCTGCCTGAATTTTTTAAGACCGCGGCAAAGTCGGCATTGCCGAGCGTTTTGTCGGCGAAGACAAATTGCTCAACCTGATAATGGCTGCCTGAAAAGAAATTTTGTATCGTAATACTGTCTTCTCCTGCATAACCATTAATCACCAAATCACTATTTTGGCGAGAGAAAGAAACTTCACTTAATGCAACGTCATTCAGAATCACTTTATCGCTGGCCGCATTCGCATAGCCGCCGTCATAATCATAAACCGTATCCGCTCCATGACCTTTGCTGAACACATAAGTATCACTATTAAACCCGCCATCTAAGGCATCCTTACCGGAACCTCCTATCAATGTATCTTTGGCATTCCAACCTTTTAGCGTATCAGCACCATCCGTACCCATTAAGCTAAAACTCATTGCTGCTATATCATTTGTATTCAGTGTACGGTCGTCAAAAACAAAGTTAAAGGTACGTACATATGAAGAATCGCGGTTGAAATAATTGCTGATTGTGACGCTGTCTTCATTACCGAATGCAGCGATGACCAAATCGTTGCCGCTGCGGGAGAAGACG
>JBHARQ010000095.1:0-3357 GCA_041831015.1 Simonsiella sp.
AAGAAAGAGAGTATCAAGCGCAATTAGAAGTTGAAAAAATGAAACTTGAGCAGCAGCAAAAAGCACAAGCAGAAAAAGACGAACAAGAAGCGCGTAATGCCATTATTAACCAGTTTGCAGACGAGACAGGCTTATCTGCAAAAGAGCGTGGGCTTGCTATTAAAGTGTTAAATCAAAAAGTGGAATACGCCGAATATGGCGTAATGACACGCGCTGAACTTTTGCAGACCATTTTAAATAATGGTGGCGTAATAAAAGAAGGTGTTGATGTAAAAGGCACACGCGCAGTTACCGCTTGGCGAACAGCGGAACGTAAAAAAGGCTACCCTATTGAAACGAAAACAGAAGAGCAGTTCGGTTTTTGGTTGCAGGATAAGAAGCAAAATGTTTCAGGCAGCCTGAATAGCGAGACCGAAAAACAGCAAGCCATTGACTACTTAAACCAAATCATCAACGGAACGATTGACGGTATGGCGGACGGTGTGATGGATAAGGTGTTGGAAATCGCCGAAGCGTTTGAACAAGACGATGATGTGAATGCGGTTTTGGCACAAGCTATTGCCATGATTGAAAACAAAATGCCTAAAAATCTTGCTTAAAGGACAATGAATATGAATGCAGTTTTTGATAAAGCCGTAAGTTTGCAACGCGTGAAATTATTGCGCGATTATCGCAATGCTTTGAAAGAATTGGAATTGGCAGGTAATTTAATCGCCAAAGCCAAAGCGTTGAAATGGGCGCGTGAATTGTTGGCACAGTTGGGGTACGGAAAAAACGTGGAAGATGAACCTGAAACCAATTCAGGCAGCCTGAAAACCGAAAAACATTATTCAGAAAGTATCATTGATGCGTTGGTGGTAAATCATGGGTGGAAATATTCTCCTACTCATTCATCGGAAAGCCCATGCGCTGAAAAAACGTATCAGAATAATGCCAAAGCTGGGCAATTAAATCCTGATGGTATTTTCAAAGTATTTGCAAAATTCATTGAGCCGTCATTGCGCTATTTGGAATTGCAGCGCGGTTTTGAAACGGCGTTTGATATGGATTGCCGTGATTTCGGTTTGAGTGGTAAATACGATGAAGCAGCTAATGAATTTCAGCGTCAATTTGAAGAATGGGTACAAAAAGAAATCAATGTTTCTAATATTTCAGGCAGCCTGAAAGCTGCTGATTTGTACGCCTTTGACGACACCAAAACCAAATCACAACGCCAACGCGATAACAACGCTGTCTTTGAACTATTGGACAAAGTAGAGCGTGGCGAATTGCTGCCTGAAAACTTGACCGCCGCCGATAAAATGACGTTGGCAAAATATTCAGGTTCAGGCGGCGGCTTGAAAGCACGAGACGGTAAAACAGGTTCGGCGCATGAATACTACACGCCCGCCCCTGTTGCCCAAGCCATGTGGAAAGCGATTGAAGAAATGGGCTTTTCAGGCGGCAAGGTGTTAGACCCTTGCGGTGGCAGTGGTATTTTTGGTGCATTTGCGCCCGAAAGCGCGATTGTGCAAGCGGTGGAAATGGACGAGACCAGCGCAACCGTAAATCGCTTGGTAAATGGTTCTGACCGTTATCATGTGGACGTGGCAAGTTTTGAAGAGCGGGCGCAATCTATCCCCGACAATTCGGTGGACGCGATTGTTACCAACGTGCCGTTTGGCGATGTGTCATTACGCAAACACCGTAATAAAGACAGCAAGTTCCGAAAAGAAAACCTGCAAACCTATTTTGTGTTGCGTAGCTTAGATAAGTTGAAGCACGGCGGCTTGGCGGCGTTTATTGTGCCGTCATCATTCTTGGATGGCAAAGGCGGCAAGGCGAATAATGCGCGTATTTTGACTTCACAGGTGGCGGAGTTTATCGGCGCGTACCGCTTGCCCAATAGTGTATTTGGCACGGCGGCGGCTGATGTGGCTACGGACGTGATTTTCTATCGCAAATACAATCAAGACGTAGCGGAAAAAATCGCTGAATTGCAAGCACAAAATCCCGAAGTTTTGGCGCAAGCTAATGTGATGTGGTCGCCTTACTTGGACGGCTTGTATTTCAAGCAGCTTGAACATAAAAAATTCATTTTTGGCGAAGAAGGCGAAACAGAAAGCCGTTTTGCCGACAAAGACGGCAACAAGAAAAAAGTATATGCCGTGCTGAATAACGACAGCGTGGCAAATATTGCCCAAGCGATTAAGCGTTTTCACGGCAGCCGTATTGATTGGGCATTGTTGGACGCAACCGAAACCGAGCCACAAACCTATCAAACAGGCGATACGGTTTACCAAAACGGACAAGCCTATGTGTTTGACGGCGTGAAATTCAATGCAGTAGAAAGCAGTGAAAATGAAGCCGAAAGCCGCGCTAATGACATTATGGCGAAGCTTGACACGCCATTATCTGCTTTTGAGAACAAAGTTACCGCCAAAGAAATTCAGGTTGCCTGCAAGTATTTTGCCGACACCGCGCAACACCAATTTATTCCAAGCTGGGCGGCACAGTTGGCGCGTGATTTGGCTAATGTGAGCGAAAAAACACGCGAACAGCAATGTCGCCGCGTACTTGTTGGGTTGAGCGTGCAATATGTCATGGATAATTTCGCTGGCAATGACCAAACCCAAGACCACGCGGATTTGTCTGATGCAATGAAAGCGCGTGTGGTGTTGGATAAGGCATTGAGCCGCTATAAATCTGCCAACGATGCCATTAAATTGCATTACCAGACGAAAACGGGCTTTTCTGCCGCATGGAAAGGCGAAAGTTCGGTTATTGAACAGAATTTAACGACTGAAAAACAGATTGAACAAGTGCAATATTTAAATGGCACACTTGCGCTGCCTACGGACAAGGTGCGTGAATTGGGTATTGACCCCATGCAGTCTGATGATTGGTTTGTCAATGCAGACGGTAGCGAAGCCATGAAATTGGACGATTATTTCGTGGGTAATTTACAAGATGTGCTGGACAAAATTGATAGCGAAATTCAGGCTGCTACAAGCGATGAAATCCGTGTGAAGTTGGAAAAAGTGCGCGAATTAGCCATTGCTCGCGCCCCTGCGATATCAACCGATACCATGCGTTTTAGCCTGCGTAGCCCATTTGTAACACCACAATTATTGCGCCGATTCGTTGATTACAAATTGCAAAAAAGCAACATGAAATCGGATTTGGAGCAAGATGAAAGCGGCAAATTTACCGTTTCGATTATTGGCTCGCCTAAAACAGAGCATGATAAGGTGTTGCGCCGTTTGGGATTCTATTTGCAACGCGGCACGGTATCGCATGGCGGCATGGAGATTTACGGGAGCGACCGCAAATTATTGCCCGAAAGAGAGCGTTTGCGCTTAATTCGTGATGAAATCG
>JBHARQ010000096.1:0-18803 GCA_041831015.1 Simonsiella sp.
AACGGGATATTGTGTAATTATCTCGGTGTCTTTAAAAACAACGAAATTCGTTAATATGCAGGTTAGCAAACAACCAAATACAGAAAATCCCATTAATAATAACAAAAGTTGTTTTAATTCAGCAAAATTCTCAAATGATAATTCAACATTTTTTGATGCCATAATTGTATCCAAACTTATATTTATCATGATGATTGTACAGAAATATTGGATTGAAGAATCCAAATTACCGCCAATCATCACTACGGGCGCAGCGTGGGTGCGGCGGCAAGACGCCGCGTTCCCCAAAATCAAAGCAATCGTTATTTTTGCTGCAACTGCTCGGCGGCTTGAATCGCAAAATACGTCAAAATGCCGTCTGCGCCTGCGCGTTTGAATGCCAGCAAACTTTCCAAAATCACTTTGTTGCCGTCCAACCAACCGTTTTGAATGGCTGCCATCAACATCGCGTATTCGCCCGACACTTGATACGCAAAAGTCGGTACGCCAAATTCATCTTTCACGCGGCGCACTACGTCCAAATACGGCATTCCGGGTTTAACCATCACCATATCCGCGCCTTCAATCAAATCCAATGCGACTTCGTGCAAAGCTTCATTGCTGTTGGCGGGGTCTTGTTGATATTGGTCTTTGGTGGATTTGCCGAGATTGCCTGCGCTGCCGACCGCGTCGCGGAATGGTCCATAAAACGCAGACGCATATTTTGCCGAATACGCCATAATGCGCGTGTGAATATGCCCTGCATTTTCCAAGGCAACGCGGATGGCGCCAATGCGTCCGTCCATCATATCAGACGGCGCAACCACTTGTGCGCCTGCTTCGGCATGGCTCAACGCTTGTTTTACCAACACTTCAATGGTTTCATCATTCAACACATAGCCTGTGTCATCGGTCAAACCGTCTTGTCCGCTCAAGGTGTAGGGGTCAAGCGCGACATCGGTCATCACGCCCAATTCGGGAAATTCTTGGCGCAAGGCACGAACAGCCGTTTGCACCAAACCTTCGGGATTGTAGGCTTCACGCGCGTCTGCGGTTTTGTTTTGCGTCACCACAGGAAACAACGCCAACATCGGAATGCCCAATTCACAAGCGCGTTCTGCGGTTTTCAGCAACAAATCAATGCTTTGGCGTTTGATATTCGGCATAGACGCGATTTCTTGCTCTTGATTTTTGCCTTCCAATACAAAAACGGGGTAAATCAAATCGCTGGGCGTCAAAACCGTTTCGCGCATTAAACGGCGAGAAAAATCATCTTTACGCATACGGCGCAAACGCGTCATAGGGGCTTGGCGAGTGGGGAAATTCATTTTATTTTTCCTAAAAAAAATCGCAAAATGGCATTTTAACACGTTCAGGCAGCCTGAAAGGGATTGTGCGTTCAGCGAACTTATTTTCGGGCAGCCTGAATTTTGTGTGTGGTTATTTGTTCGGGAACGCGCGTCTTGCCTCGCACCACGCTTTTGGGTGGTGGCACGGAACGTTTGACACTTCATTTTACCAATCAATTTCAAAAAAAGCGCAAAAAATATTGTACACATGATATTAAATTTAATAATATAAATCTTTATTTTCAAATTATTTATTTATTTAGAGTACATTCAATTGGTCGCAACCACCCCAAAAAGCGTGGGTGCGGCGGCGCAACGCCGCGTTCTGGCGTATTCAGGCAGCCTGAAATTATGATAAAATTCCCATTTTTAACCAACGAAAACCGCCGTTCTGAAACCCTAACCATGCACATTCCCGTGTTTGCGAAACAGTGTGCATCATTAGTGTTTTAGCGGCGGATAACACAAAGGACTGAAAATGTTTGAAAAACATGTCAAAACGTTCCGCTACGGCAATCAAACCGTTACTTTGGAAACAGGCGAAATCGCGCGTCAAGCCGCTGCTGCGGTAAAAGTATCGATGGGCGATACCGTGGTTTTGGTTGCGGTAACCACCAATAAAGATGTGAAAGAAGGTCAAGATTTCTTCCCATTAACCGTTGATTATTTTGAGCGCAGCTATGCCGCAGGTCGTATTCCCGGCGGATTCTTCAAACGCGAAGGCAAACAAAGTGAAAAAGAAATTTTGACCAGCCGTTTGATTGACCGTCCGATTCGTCCATTGTTTCCTGAAGGTTTCTACCACGATGTGCAAATCGTGGCGATGGTGATTTCTTGCGACCCTGAAATTGACAGCGATATTCCTGCCATGATTGGTGCGTCTGCTGCATTGACTTTGAGCGGTGTGCCGTTTGCGGGCCCAATCGGTGCGGCGCGTGTGGGTTACATCAACGACACTTATGTATTGAACCCAACCAAACATCAAATGTACCGTTCACAACTGGATTTGGTGGTGGCAGGTACGGAATCAGCCGTGTTGATGGTGGAATCGGAAGCGAATATTTTGCCAGAAGATGTGATGTTGGGCGCGGTGGTGTACGGTCATGAGCAAATGCAAACGGTGATTGCTGCCATTAATGAATTTGCAGATATGGTGAATCCTGAATTGTGGGATTGGAAAGCACCTGAACCCAACGCTGAATTGATTGCAAAAGTGAAAGACATTTCAGGCAGCCTGATTGCTGAAGCGTTCAAAATTCGCCAAAAACAAGCGCGTAATGCCAAATTGGACGAAGCGTGGGCAGCCGTTGAGGCCGCATTGATTACCGAAGAAACCGACACTTTGGCGAAAAATGAAATCAAAGGCATCTTCAAAAACTTGGAAGCGGAAGTGGTTCGCGGTCAAATCTTGGCAGGTCAGCCCCGCATTGACGGTCGTGATACGCGCACCGTACGTCCTTTGAATATTCAAACCAATGTATTGCCACGCACACACGGTTCTGCGTTGTTTACTCGTGGCGAAACGCAAGCGTTGGCGGTGGCAACATTAGGCACATCACGCGATGAGCAAATCATTGACGCATTGAGCGGCGAATACACCGACCGCTTTATGTTGCATTACAATTTCCCACCGTATTCAACAGGCGAAGTGGGTCGCGTAGGCGCACCGAAACGCCGCGAAATCGGTCATGGTCGCTTGGCAAAACGCGCTTTGGTTGCCGTGTTGCCGAAACCAGAAGATTTTAACTACACCATGCGCGTGGTATCGGAAATTACCGAGTCTAACGGTTCGTCTTCTATGGCGTCTGTTTGCGGTGGCTGTTTGAGCTTGTTGTCGGCTGGTGTGCCGTTGAAAGCGCACGTTGCGGGTATCGCCATGGGCTTGATTTTGGAAGACAACAAATTTGCTGTATTGACAGACATCTTGGGCGATGAAGACCACTTGGGCGACATGGACTTTAAAGTAGCAGGTACGACCGAAGGCGTTACCGCGTTGCAAATGGACATTAAAATTCAAGGCATTACCAAAGAAATCATGCAAATTGCGTTGGCACAAGCCAAAGAAGCGCGTTTGCACATCTTGGCACAAATGAAAGACGCCGTGGCTGGCCCACAAGAATTGTCGCAACACGCGCCACGTTTGTACACCATGAAAATCAACCCCGATAAAATCCGCGAAGTGATTGGTAAAGGTGGCGAAACCATCCGTGGCATCACGGCAGACACAGGCACCGAAATCAATATTGCTGATGACGGCACCGTAACCATCGCTGCGACCACCGCAGAAGCAGGCGAAGCTGCCAAAGCGCGTATTGAAATGATTACCGCCGAAGTAGAAGTGGGCAAAGTGTATGAAGGTCAAGTGGTAAAATTGTTGGATAACAACGTTGGCGCGATTGTAACCATTATGCCGGGGAAAGACGGCTTGGTGCATATCAGCCAAATCGCCCACGAGCGCGTGAAAAACGTGAGCGATTACTTGCAAGTCGGTCAAACCGTTACCGTGAAAGCCTTGGAAGTGGACGAGCGCGGTCGTGTGCGTTTGTCTATGAAAGCCTTGATTGAAGCACCGACTGCGGTGGCAGAATAATTCAGGCAGCCTGAAATCGCCAGAACGCGGCGTCTTGCCGCCGCACCCACGCTTTAGGGCGGTGGCACGGAACGGCGCGTTCTTCGTAGGTACGGTTAGCGATAGCGTAACCGTACGAATGATTCTTTGAAATTTCACACACCATTCGTACGATTACGGCTTACGCCTAATGGTACCTACGCGAACTACGAAGAACCCACCGTTCCGCACCACCCACCCAAAAGCGTGGGTGCGGCGGCAAGACGCCGCGTTCCGCCAAAATCTCCACCCAAACCATGTCAAAATGCCCACATGAACCATCACCATGTGGGCATTTACTTTGGCGCATGATTATTTCTGATTAGCCACTTGTTTCGCCCATGCAAACAATGCTTCTAAATCATAATCGCCACCGTGTCCTTGTCCCCAAGGTGCTGCAAAATCAACTTGTTTGCCATTTTGTTGCAATTTCAATGCCAATAATGCAGGAATGGCGATGGACGTGTCGCGGTCATTTTCGCCATGACGAATGCGGTAATATTTCGCGCTGGCGGTGTTGCTGGTGTAGTTCATCGCGTTCATCATGTGGACGATATTTTTATCGGCACGCTGAGCGTTTTGCGCGGTGCTGTGTTGTGCGCCAAAATCGGTAAAGTGTTTTTTATCAACCGTTTGGTCGCCAAACAAATTGTTTTCGCCTGTACTCAAATCCACACCGTCAAAAGCAGGCGCGGTTTTTTGTCTGCCCACAAATTTCGCGTATTCATCAAAATTCACGCTGGTAACGCGTTTGCCATCGGTTTTGAGCCATGTTTGTTGGCTTAAATCCGTGCCATTATTAAGCGCGGTTTGAGCGGATTGTTGCAATAAGCGTTCAATGTATTGCTTGAATGTGCCGTTACCGTTTTTGTCTAGGGTTAAGGCTTTGCCTGTGCTGTCTTTCAGTTTTAAGCCATTGACATAGCTAGGGAATAAAGGTTTCAGTTGATTAGACAAGGCAATTTGTTCAGCCGTTTGTGTGCCTTTAACCAATTTGCGTTCTACGCGGTAATCCAGCATGGAAATGTCGATTTTTTGATAGTCGTTCACGCCATTGAATTGCCATTCGTACGCGCTGTCGGCATGGTCTAGGTTGGTAATCGGGCAATAGGCGGATACGGCGTAAATATTGTCGCTGGCTTTGGCTGCGCCAATCTCGCGCAAATACGGTTCAAATTCGGGTGCGTTGCCACTCGCGCCCAACAATGCAGACAATGCGCCACCTGCTGATGTGCCATTAGAAATGATTTTGTTGGCATTGCCTGCCATGTGTTTGTCGTTGGCTTTCAAATAGCGAACGGCTGCTTTCAAGTCAATAATGGCGGCAGGGGCGCGTCCTGTGCTTTCGGTGCGACCGCGCGCGCCTGCGCTGGCAACCACATAGCCTTTGGACAAGGCAACCATCATTGCATTGGCTTTACCGCCTGAACGTTGGTCAAGTTCGGGTGTACCTGCGGTAGCAGGCATATAGCCACCTACGTTATTGGGGAAGAAAATTGGGGCGGTTTGAGCGTTGAAACCGTCAATGCTTTGTTGATTGAAATAGGCTTCGGGAATGTAGATGTTGATGGTTTGATAGCGCGTATCGGTGGGTTTGAGCGCGTAAACGATGTTTTCGTAAGCGCGGTATTGAACGGTCTTGCCGTTGAGTTCAAAGCTTTTTTGTGTGCCTGTGAGTTTGCTGAAATCCAAATCAGTCGGAACAGGGTGTTGAACTAATTGGGTTTTGGGTGGCATACCGTTGGGTGCTTTGCCGTTTTGCACGGGGGCAGCCGTTTGTTGCGTGTTGCTCTGACAAGCAGATAAAGCGATGGCGGTACTGATTGCCAATAATTTGGTTTTCATTTTATAACCTTTATATTATTGAGTAAGAACTCTTATTTTAATAGAAATTTGTGTTGTTTTGTGTTCAGGAAATTTTAATTTTTTTTATTGTTGAGAAAGGGTTCTGTTCCTATCGTTTCTTTTCTCATGTACTTGGTTTAAAATTACACCATACTACAAAATTTTAAGATAGGAACAAACCATGTCTTCCCCCTACCCCAAACCGTCTAACACAACGGCTGCTAACTATGGCTTTTTAATGGTGCCACGTTTTGGCTTATTTTGGCTATTCGTGGCATTGAGTTTGATTGGTTTGATTTTTCAAATTTGGTGGTTATTGTTGATTTCATTGGCGTTTGTGGCATTGGGCGTTCATGATATGAAACAAAAACGCCATGCCATTTTGCGAAATTATCCGATTGGCGGACACATTCGCTTTTTATTGGAAAACTTCCGCCCTGAAATTCGTCAATATTTCTTGGAAGACGACCAAGAAGAAGTGCCATTTTCACGCCAACAACGTTCGCTGGTTTACCAACGCGCCAAAGATTTGGACAGCACCAATGCGTTTGGCAGCCTGAACGATTTGCACAAAACAGGCAGCGAATGGTTTTTGCATTCGGGCAACAGCCACAAAATTGACAATCACGATTTCCGCGTGCGCGTGGGCAATGAACGCTGTTCACAACCTTATGATTTATCAGTTTTTAATATTTCGGCAATGAGTTTTGGCGCATTGTCGGCAGCAGCGATTGAAGCGTTAAACAAAGGCGCGAAAATGGGCGGTTTTGCTCACGACACAGGCGAAGGCAGCATTAGCCCGTATCACCAAAAACACGGTGGCGACTTGATTTGGGAATTGGGAACAGGCTATTTCGGCTGCCGCGATGAACAAGGCAATTTCAATCCTGAAAGTTTCGCCAAACGCGCGGCGTCCGACCAAGTGAAAATGATTGAAATCAAATTGTCGCAAGGCGCGAAACCGGGGAAAGGTGGGGTGTTGCCTGCGTCCAAAATCACGATTGAAATTGCCCAAACTCGTGATATTCCCATGGGTCAGGATTGCATTTCGCCAGCCACACACCCTGCGTTTTCTACGCCACGCGAATTGGTTAAATTTTGGCAACAATTACGCGAATTGTCGGGCGGTAAACCTGTCGGCTTTAAGCTGTGTATTGGTATGCCATGGGAATTTATGGCGATTGTGAAAGCCATGATGGAAGAAGATAACTACCCTGATTTTATTGTGATTGATGGTGCGGAAGGCGGCACGGGCGCAGCACCTGTGGAATTTATGGATTCTATCGGTATGCCGTTGGTAGATGCGTTTATTTTTGTGCAAAACACCTTGGTGGGCGCAGGTATCCGCGACAAAATCAAAGTGGGCGTGAGCGGTAAATTGATTAGCGGTTTTGATATTGCCAAAATGATGGCGTTGGGTGCGGATTGGTGTAACAGTGCGCGTGGCTTTATGTTTGCGGTGGGCTGCATTCAATCGCGTTCTTGCCATACCAACAAATGCCCGACAGGTGTCGCCACGCAAGACCCATCGCGTCAAAAAGCGTTGGACGTGCCTGATAAATCGCAACGTGTAAAAAATTTCCACACCAACACCTTGAAATCATTGGCAGATATTGTGGGCAGCGCGGGTTTGTCGCACCCATCGCAGTTGCAGCCACATCATATTGTGCGCCGTCAGCCTGATGGTTGGATTAAATTGTTATCAGAACATTATCAATTTATTACCACAGGTTCGCTTTTAACAGGCGATTGCGGACGCAAAATTTTGGACGATATGTGGAAACTTGCCGACCCCGATAGTTTCCAAGCCATGCAAATTGCCGATGAATTGATTGGCGCGGAAAATAAACGCAGTCGTGCGTAGTATCAAAAATGCCGTTTGATTGTTCACTCAAACGGCATTTTCATTTTAGGTCGGGCATTGATGCCATACTGTTAATTAACCACTTACCATCACTATGAGCGCAGCGTGGGTGCGGCGGCAAGACGCCGCGTTCTGGCAAATTTTCAGGCAGCCTGAAATAATAATTTAGCAAAATTTTAATTATTAACCCCTAATATTTTTCAAATCAACCAAATAATTCAGGCTGACTGCCTTCGGGCTGAAAATGGCTCACGCCCAAACCAATCAGGCGAAATTCGCCATCAGGCATTCGCGCCGCGAGCTGTTCGGCGGCTGCCAAGAGCGTTTGTGCATTGGGCAACACCGTTTGATAGGTTTGTGAACGCGTCAAGATATGGAAATCGCTGGTTTTCAGTTTGAGGGTCAAAGTGTGTGCCTCAATATGGCGGCGTTGCATTTGTTGTTGTAAATCAATGGATAAATCAGACAAATGGCGTTTAATTTGTGCGAGATTGAGATTTTCAGGCAGCGTGATTTCGGTGGAAATTTGCACGCGCTCGCGTTCTGCTTCTACGGGGCGTTCATCTATGCCACGCGCCAAATCATACAGCCGATAACCAAATTTACCAAATAAATTCAACAATTCACCACGCGAAATTTGGCGTAAATCGCCCACGGTTTGCCAACCCAAAGCGTTCATTTTTTGTTGCGTTTTTTTGCCCACGCCCCAAATTTTGTGAATGGGTAAATCTTGCAAAAAATTTTCAATTTCATGGGGTTGAATGACAAATTGTCCGTTGGGTTTGCGCCAGTCGGATGCGATTTTGGCAAGAAATTTATTGGGCGCAATGCCTGCCGATGCGGTCAAACCTGTTTCGCGTAAAATTTGGGCGCGAATGTGTTTGGCAATTTGGTTGGCGTAGGGCAGATTTTGTTTGTTTTGGGTAACGTCTAAATAGGCTTCGTCTAGCGAAATGGGTTCAATCACATCGGTATGTTGGCGGAAAATGCCGTGAATATGTTGGGAAATTTGGCGGTATAAATCAAAATGGGGCGGAATAAAAATCGCGTGTGGACACAATCGCTTGGCAGTCGCCACCGACATGGCGGAACGCAAACCATATTGTCGCGCTTCATAAGACGCGGCGCAAATCACGGAACGTGCGCTGTCCCATGCCACCACCACGGGCTGACCGCGTAAATGGGGCTGTTCGCGCAATTCTACGGAGGCGTAAAAAGCGTCCATGTCTATGTGGATGATTTTGCGTTGCGGGTTCATTTTTGGACAATTTGTCTAATTAAAATATTATTTGTCTAATAATTGGCTAACGTGGCTTGCGAATTGTGTCTAAAAAGCCTAGAATGGTTTATTTTAGTAGATTTGCTGTTTTTTTGTTAAAAAATCATTTTCTAACATTATTATCACGAGAACATCATCATGGCACAAACCCTATACGACAAACTTTGGAATAGCCACATCGTCCGCGAAGAAGAAGACGGCACGGTATTACTCTATATTGACCGCCACCTTGTTCACGAAGTCACCAGCCCACAAGCATTTGAAGGCTTGAAAATGGCAGGGCGTAAATTATGGCGCATTGACAGCGTGGTTTCTACCGCCGACCACAACACGCCTACAAGCGATTGGGACAAAGGCATTCAAGACCCCATTTCCAAATTACAAGTGGATACTTTGGATAGCAATATCAAAGAATTTGGCGCGTTGGCATATTTTCCGTTTAAAGACAAAGGTCAAGGCATTGTGCATGTGATGGGCCCCGAGCAAGGCGCGACTTTACCGGGGATGACGGTGGTGTGTGGCGATTCGCATACTTCTACGCATGGCGCGTTTGGCGCGTTGGCGCACGGCATTGGCACGTCCGAAGTGGAACACACGATGGCAACCCAATGTATTACCGCGAAAAAATCCAAATCTATGTTGATTGACGTTTCAGGCAGCCTGAAAGCTGGCGTTACCGCCAAAGACGTGGCGTTGTACATCATCGGACAAATCGGCACGGCTGGCGGTACGGGCTATGCGATTGAATTTGGTGGCGATGCCATTCGCAGTTTGAGCATGGAAGGGCGCATGACTTTGTGCAATATGGCGATTGAAGCGGGCGCACGTTCGGGCTTGGTGGCGGTGGACGACACCACGATTGAATATGTGAAAGACAAACCGCTTGCCCCCAAAGGCGCGGATTGGGATAAAGCCGTTGCCTATTGGAAAACTTTGGTGTCTGACGAAGGTGCGGAGTTTGATAAAGTGTACTGCTTCAAAGCGGAAGACATTGAACCGCAAGTTACTTGGGGAACATCGCCTGAAATGGTGTTGGACATCAATTCTGTTGTGCCCAATCCTGCCGATGAAAGCGACGCAGTGAAACGCGCAGGCATGGAACGCGCCCTAGAATATATGGGCTTAACCGCAGGCACACCGCTCAATCAAATTCCTGTGGATATTGTGTTCATCGGCTCTTGCACCAATAGTCGCATTGAAGATTTGCGCGAAGTCGCCCACATCGCCAAAGGTCGCAAAAAAGCCGACAATGTGCAACGTGTGTTGATTGTGCCGGGGTCTGGCTTGGTGAAAGAACAAGCGGAACGCGAAGGTTTGGATAAAATCTTTATTGACGCAGGTTTTGAATGGCGCGAACCGGGCTGTTCAATGTGTTTGGCGATGAATGCCGACCGTTTGGAACCGCAACAGCGTTGTGCGTCCACATCAAACCGCAACTTTGAAGGTCGTCAAGGCAATGGCGGACGCACGCATTTGGTAAGTCCAGCGATGGCAGCAGCGGCGGCGGTTACGGGGCATTTTACGGACGTGCGTAGTTTTTAAATGGAGATTTCAGGTTGTCTGAAAATTGATTTTGCTGTTCAGGCAACCTGAAAAAATATGATGATGAAACATTTACCTATTATTTTAAATACATTATTTTTTGGATTATTATATTTATGGCATTTCTGCGCTTGGAATTGGCAATTTAAATTAGATGAAGCTACAGGTCTTTTTTGGCTAATGTATATTGGTGTTAATGGTATGATTTTTGTGATTCATTATGAATGTATTGATAACGTTGAAGTATTTATGTCGCCCATATGGACAATCATTCAAACCATACAATGGGCTTTATTGCCGATTATGTCTGGTACAGCTAACCCAATAATTATGCTTATCGCCATTGTTGTGGGTGTCAGTTTGATTAGAGATTGGCGAATATGGACAATATATAGTTTTAGTATGCATCGTTGGAGAGAATGGAAAAAAAGAGATGCCGAAAGAAAAGAATTTAGAAGAAGGAAATTGCAACAAAAATAATTTCAGGTTGAATTTTTTGGAAAAAAAATCATGAAAATCAAATTATTAATAACCACATTATTGGCACTGACCGCTTGCAATCAAACGCAAAATACCCATCATCATGTTGTAGCTTCTGATGTGGCTGCGTCTGGTGTGGTTGCCAATCCTGATATTCCGATTAAAGTGGATTTGCCAATTTATTTGGACGGTGTACCCAGTTTAATTCATCCTGTTGTGGTTTCGGCGGTTAGTGAACATGCAACCAAATCCTATTCTAGCGAAAAAATATCCAGTGAGATTTATATGGATTTGGCAAGCTATCAATTATCGGGAGAGATATTTAATTTGGTTTTTGAAAACAAAGAAACAGGCGAAACCAAGCCTTTGTTTTCACACAATACGCAATTCATTCGCCAAGCGCAATATTTGATTTATTCTTATTCTGATGATGAGAAAAACAATTCGTCCAAACCACTCAAACGCAAATTTTATCGCCATTTTGTCTATACAGTGCAAGAGCGATTAGATGAAAAAGCCCCATTTCATTCAGAACGCGCCTTATATTTGAGTAATGACAAAGGCGAACAATTACAAAAATTGCATTCGGATAAAGAATTTTTGCTGGAAACGCGTTGGTTGCCTGAAATCAATCGCTATTATTTCACTACCAAATCCGATAGCAACGCAGACGGCAACATCACATTAGCCGACCAATCGCATAATTACTATATTGATTTCAGCGATGTGGAAAAACCCGTTGTAAAAGCTTATGATGTGATGCCGAAGTAATTTCAGGCAGCCTGAAAAAAATATAAACCATTGCTATATATAATAATATTGAGATGAATGAAATGAATATGATGCGTACTATTCAATGGACGGCAATTTTCTTTATGATATTGTTTTTGCCAATATCATTATTGATAAGTAATGATTTGTTTTTCATTGGTTTGGTTGCGAATTTAATTATTTCTATATTAATTGCGAATTGCAAGCTATTTCAGCAATATTCATTACCAGCAGGTGTTTTTTGGTTTGTATTGGCTGTATTTTTGCCGATTTGTCATTTTGTTTTAATTCATTATGTGGATTCTTGGCAATCATCTTCAAATAAAGCTGATACGATGACTGTGATGATGGTTGTTATAATGCCTTTGGCTTATCTTGGTGCAGTGGTATCTTTGCTTATTGGGATTATTTCTATCATTGTTGCTTTGATACGCAGTAAAAAATCGTATGATGTGATGCCGAAGTAATTTCAGGCTGCCTTTCAGTACACGACAAAATAAAAACTTCGTCATTCCCGCGAAAGCGGGAATCCAAGTTAAAACAACACAAATATTTGTTTAAAAATAAGTTTCTTAAATTTTCAAATGGATTCCCGCCTTCGCGGGAATGACGGCATAAATTGCTTTTCAGGCAGCATTCCAAAAAATGTCGTGTACTGAAAGGCTGCCTGAAAACCAAAACAGAAAGGAAATCTCATGTTTAAAAGCCTTGCCGCAGACGCTTTGGGTTTGAGCGATATTGGCAAAATCATTCCGCCCGAGCAATTTCATCAAACCGATATTGATGACTACATTTTCCACGAAGACAATGAGCAAATTTATTTTGTGATTAAATCCAAATCCGATGAATATTGCTTTACCAATATTGCTTTTATCCATTTGGACGGACAAAGCGCGACCAGCAAAAAGCGTTTACTCAAACGCTATCCGTATCGCTATTTCGCGCCCAAAAATGTGTTGATTGAAACCGCAGGCACGATTGATTTAGACGTGGAATTGAAATTTGTATTGGGAACGCAAGAATTTTCCATTGATATTGATAAAAAAGAAATTGAGCAAGTCCGCGATATTTATAAAGCCTTGATTGCCATTAGCGAGCAATGCAAAATCATTGCCGAAAAAGAACAGATTTTGGAAAAAAGTTTTCATGCGACCATGAGTTTGATTGATTTGAAAACGTTGCCTGATAATGCGATTATGGGCTTGCCGAAATTGATTAACCACACCATTTCGCAAATTGAATCGGCGCACGAAACGCGCTTGAAAGAAATTCGCCAATATGATTTTGGTCATATTTTTGAGCATTATTTGAATCAGTAACTTGGATTTCAGGCAGCCTTTTGAGACGCGAGCTTTTGAGCTCACCACTCACCATCACTACGAGCGCAGCGTGGGTGCGGCGGAAAGACGCCGCGTTCTGGCAAATATTGGTGTCGCCTTTCAAAACATGCCGCGTACGGAAAGGCAGCCTGAAATCATGAATTTAAAGGAAATATTATGACAAAACCGATTTTAATTTTAACCACATTACTCGCACTCAACGGTTGCGCTGCCACCATGCAAGGCGTGGCGCAAGACAGCAGCAAAGCGATTGATTCCGCCGCCGAATTTGCCCATAAAAACCGCGATGCACTCAACACCGCCGCCACGCAAACTGGCGAACTCATCAAACGCGGTGGCAATCTCATCGGCAAAGGCATAGAAGCCACAGGCGAAATTTTGCAAGATATGACCGAATAATTGAGCGTTAAATCGGGTTAAATTTTGCAACATTCATCGCATTTACGCCGATAATCGCGTTTACATGATTGGTGGATAAATAATGGTCTCTGCCGAGAATGTATTTGTTTTCTTTATATTATTAAACTTGGAGTTTTTATGAAAAAAATCGTTTTAACTTTGGCAACTGCATTGGCATTGACTGCTTGTGCGGCTGATAGCGGCACCACAGGCGCACAAATCGTGCAAGACAGCTACGAAGCAGGCAAATCGGCTGCCATCAACACAGGTGTGAACGCAGTTACAGGTAAATTGACTGGCACCAGTACCAGCAGCATGACCGATATTGCGAAAGAAAGCGCAAAATCAGGCAAAAATGCTGCCATTACCAAAGCCACCAGCAGCATCACTGGCACCACCACAACCACGCCTGCTACTACTGACACCACCACAACCAATACTAACAATGCAGTTGGTGGTTTGTTAAACGGCTTGTTCCAATAATTTTATTGTGAATATGGCTGTCTGAAAGGCAAACTATTTTTCAGGCAGCCTGAAATTTTAATTTTATTTAATTTTAATCAAACAAATACATTATCATGAAAGCATTTACACAAATCACCGCTCTTGTCGCACCGCTTGACCGCAGCAATGTGGATACCGATGCGATTATCCCAAAACAATTTCTGAAATCCATCAAACGCTCTGGCTTTGGCCCGAACGCATTTGATGAATGGCGTTACCTAGACCACGGCGAACCAGGGATGGACAACAGCAAACGCCCACTCAACCCCGATTTTGAATTGAACCAACCCCGCTATCAAGGCGCACAAATTTTATTGACGCGCAAAAATTTCGGTTGTGGTTCATCACGCGAACATGCGCCTTGGGCTTTGGACGATTACGGTTTCCGCGCCATTATCGCGCCGAGTTTTGCCGATATTTTCTTCAATAATTGCTACAAAAACGGCTTATTGCCGATTGTATTGTCTGAAGAGCAAGTGGAACAGCTATTCCAAGAAACGCAAGCCAACGAAGGCTACCAACTATCCATTGATTTGGCAAAACAAGAATTGACCACGCCAAGCGGACAAGTGTTCAAATTTGACATTACCGAACACCGCAAACATTGCTTGCTCAATGGTTTAGATGAAATTGGTTTGACGTTGCAACACGCAGATGAAATCAAAGCCTTTGAGGCGCAGCGCAAAGCCGCACAACCTTGGTTGTTTAACGCGTAATGACAAGCAAAACCCCAGAATAAATTTCATTATTCTGGGGTTTTTTACCTTTTCAGGCAGCCTGAATTTTTGCGGTGAACGCGCGTCTTGCCGCGCACCACGCTTTTGGGTTTGTGGCACGGAACGGTGCGCGTATTTTATGAACACAAAGTAACCCTTGCTTTATCACATAAATCATCAGCAATTTGATTGATTTCATTTTGTATTTCTTCATTATATAAATAAGCTGATGATGTTAATGCACCCCACATATCTAAAAATATATCAGCTAATTTTTTCGGTATGACATTTTGATTTGTATAATCTATGGAAATAAGATGAAGTAATTGTACAAGTTCGTCATAAAGCTGGTAATCAATCCCTTCTTTTTCCTTGATTTTTAAATCAAATTCAAGGAATTTTTTAATGAATAAATCCACATTTGTCATGTTTTATCTTTCAGATGAATAAAATGGTAGGTTGATACCCATTCTACGGAGAACGCACCATTCCGTGCCACCCACCCAAAAGCGTGGTGCGCGGCAAGACGCGCGTTCCTCAAAAAATCAAATCATACTGATTTGAAAAGCATTGCTTAATCATGTGCCAACGCATCAATCGGGTTCAATTTAGACGCATTTTTCGCGGGCATATAACCGAAAATCACGCCAATCGCCGTTGAACACACCACCGCCCCCACAATAGACGCGGTTGAAAACGACATCGCAAAATCAGTTACAAAATGATTAAATATCGCCGCCAAACCAAACGAAATCAACACCCCCGACACGCCACCAATCAAACACAATAAAATTGCTTCAATCAAAAATTGTTGCAAAATATTGCTTTGCCGTGCGCCAATCGCCATGCGAACGCCAATTTCTTTGGTACGCTCGGTTACCGACACCAGCATAATATTCATCACACCAATACCGCCCACCACCAACGAAATCAAGGCAATACATGAAATCAACATCGTCATCGTGCCTGTGGTGGATTCAATCGTTTGCTTAATGCTGTCGCTGTTTTGCATAAAGAAATCTTCTACGCCATGTCGGGCAAGCAATAATTCTTTCACGCCTTTTTCAGCCGTTTGCGAATCAATATTATCCTTAACTTTCACAGAGATACTGGAAATATGTTTATCGCCACTAATCTGATTCATCAATGTCGTATAAGGCGTGTACAAATTCAAACTATCCGAACCGCCAAACGCATTTTTATCTTTTTCCAAAATGCCAATCACAGTTAATGGACGCTTTTTGAATAATACTGTTTTACCCAAAGGATTCACGCCTTGCGAAAACAATTTATTGACCGTATTGTTATCAATGACGACCACTTGTGCATTTTCTTTGACATCATGCTCATTAAACAAACGCCCTTGCGCTAATTTTAAACCGCGTACATCAAAATATTGCTCGCCCGCACCATACATACTGGCTGTTAAATCCGTATTTTGATAAGTTAATGTACCGCTACTGCTGGTTGAAGGCGTAGTACTTTCCACATAACTCAATTTGGAAATGGCTTGGCTATCGGCAACCGTTAGCGTTTTAATTCGTCCACGCGTACGGTCGCCAAAGCCTTTACCGGGATAAATACTAATCGTATTTGTCCCCATGCTATTAATATCGCTCAATATTTTTTCTTGCGAACCTTTGCCCAATGCCACCACCGACACCACCGCCGCAATACCAATAATAATCCCCAACATCGTCAATAAAGACCGCATTTTATGCGCGATAATGGCTTGGATAGACATTTTGCACGCTTCGGCAAATTGGTCTTTGTAAAACGCCAAGCCATGTTTTTCTTGAATGCTTTGAACTTGGCTTTGTTTAATATCGGTGGTTTTGCTGGTATCGGAAATGATTTCGCCGTCTTTAATTTCAATCACGCGATTGGCTTGGGCGGCGATGTTTGGGTCGTGCGTTACCATGATAATCGTATGACCATCATTGTAAAGCTGGTGGATAATTTCCATTACATTTTCGCCACTACCCGAGTCCAACGCACCTGTCGGTTCGTCCGCGAAAATAATTTCGCCACCATTCATCAAGGCGCGGGCAATGGAAACGCGCTGTTGCTGACCGCCTGATAATGCGCTGGGTTTATTGGCTTCTTTGCCTTTTAAACCGAGTTTGTCAAGCAGTTGGTCGGCGCGTTTACTGCGTTCAGCGTAGTCTATGCCTGCATATACAGAGGGTAGGGCGACATTATCCCGCGCTGAAATGGAACTTAACAAATTATAGCGTTGGAAAATAAAGCCAAAGCGTTTACGGCGCATGGCGGCGAGTTCGTCCGCGCTCATTTTGGACGTTTCCGTGCCTGCAATGCTGTAAGTGCCAGACGTGGGCGTGTCCAGCAAACCCAAAATATTCATCAGCGTTGATTTGCCCGAACCCGATTGTCCGATAATCGCGACAAAATCGCCTTTTTGAATGGTTAAATTGATGTTTTTTAAGACATGAACGCGGTTTTCGCCTTCGCCAAAATAGCGGTTAATGTTTTTACATTCTATCAGAGACATGATTTGAAAAGCCTTTTTACTATTTCAGGCTGCCTGAAAATATTTTTCAAACAGCCCGAATGAATTAAATAATATTATCAACGACGTGGTGGACCCATCATATTATTTTGCATTGACTTACTTTTCTCATCTGCGCCCATTTCCGACATAATCAACTTATCGCCTTCTTTCACGCCTGATTGAATTTCGGTGTTCATGCTGTCTTTCAAACCTGTTTTGACTTCTTTTTCCACCGCCTGATTTTCGCCTTCTAAAATACGGACAAATTTTTTGCCTTCGCGTGATTTAATTGCCACCGTTGGCACGGTTAAAACATTGTCTGCGCTGGCAATTTCAATCGTATTTTGCGTGGTCATACCGATTGCCAATTTGCCGCTATCATTCGGAATGGTGGCGCGAGCGTAGTAGTAAACCGCACTAGATGTGGTGTCGGTGGATTTGCTGTAACTGCCTTGCGACATCGTAGTCAAACCGGGGTCGATGCTGTCCAATGTGCCTGAAAATGGATTGTCGGGTTCAGACAAAATCGTAAAGCTGATGTTTTGCCCTGCCTGAACTTTGGTGGCGTCGCCTTCAGCAATTTGCATTTTGTTCAACATGGTGGACAAATTGGCAATTTGGACAATGGTGGGCGTGGTTTGATTGGCGTTTACGGTTTGACCCTCTTCTACTACCAATGCCACCACCGTGCCACCAATCGGTGCGGTAATACGCGTGTAACCCAAATCCGCTTCACTGGTGTTAATCGCAATTTGCGTTTGTTTGATAGATGATTCCAATTCACGAATTTTGGCTTTTGCCGAAGCCAAAGTATCTTCCGTTGCTTCAAATTCTTCTTTAGAAACCGCATCTTCTTTTCTTAATGCTTGATAACGCTCAAATTTCTTTTGCGCTGTTTTGAGTGCAATTTCAGCCGATGCCAACTGTGCTTGATACGTTTCCAATTTAGCGCGATTGGTGTTTAACGTATTGACTTGATTGGTACTGTCAATTTCAGCAATCAAATCGCCTTTTTTCACCACATCGCCAATTTTAACGTGCATTTTTTTAATTTGACCCGAAGCCTGCGCACCCACATCAACTAATTGAGAAGCCGACAATTCGCCCGTTGCCGAAACCGTTTGTGCGATTTTTCCGCGTTTAACGGGTTCTGTAATATAAGAAATTTCATTTTTTGGCTTAAATTTGGTATAGGCAAACCAGCCGCCACCGCCCAAAATGGCAGCAGCAATCAACAATTTAATCAACGTTTTCATTGTATTGTTCCAAAAGAAAATAAAAATAATTCTTGCGTATTGTAGCCGATTTCAACATCAGCATAAAGCCAAAAACATGAAACATAAAAAATAATATATTGATTTATATATAAAATAATCTTTACATTTTACAAAACTTTCTTTGCTGCTGAAATGAAATTACACAAATCATCGCAATCAACCCATGCTTTTAAAATTTTGAAAATAAATCATCACAAAAACAAAAAAATATCAAAAATGGTAAATTTTTTTCAAGAAAACGCTTGCGTGAGTAAATGGTTTTTGGTTTAATACGGTCTTCGCTGATGCAGCGAAGCAAATACGGGTGATTAGCTCAGTTGGTAGAGCGTCTGCCTTAC
>JBHARQ010000097.1:0-12525 GCA_041831015.1 Simonsiella sp.
AAATCGTTGTTCAGCTTGCGCGTGTCCGCCAAATAATTTGACCACGCGATGACCTTGGTGGGTTTCATTGACCGTATTATTCAATGTGCCAATACTTAATTGTGCACTATTGATGATACTTTTCAATCGGTTACGATAATAACGCGACAGCAACGACAGCACAGGAAACATCAGCAGCACCACCAAACTCAACTGCCAGTTGAGATACAGCAATACGCATACCAAACCAATCACAATCAGCGTGTCGCGTGTAAGCGTGATAAACACGTTGCTGGCATTATTGATAGAGCCGTCTGCCATTTGCACAATATTCATCAGCACCGTACCCGAAGGCGTATCTTGATGATATTGTGAAGATAATTGTAGCATTTTGTTGAACATATCGCGGCGCAAATGACTAATCGCCACCACCGACACCCACGACAACAAATAAGTACTCGCAAAGCGACACACGCCACGCAGCACAATCAAACACATAAAGAAAATCGGCACAATCCACACTTTATCGGGCGTACCCCAAATAAAATAGGTAAATTGGTCTTTCCAATTTTTAACCATGCCCATGAAGTCAGTGGCGTCCGTCAAAACAGGTGGCGTACTCGGTGGCGCAAAGCCTTGATTGACCAATGGTGCAATAAATGCCGCTAAATAGCTTTCGGTAAATGCCACGCCAATAATGGCTAGTAAGGCGAAAAAAATCCGAATTTTAAAGGGTTTCACATATGCCATCAGGCGCATGAAACTTTGGGTATCTTGTTCGGTAAATAAGCCGAAAGTGAGTTTATTAATCATGTTGATTTTTTTGATATTTGTAAATTTATTTGGTACGCAAACGGTTCGGTGCCACGACCCTAAAGCGTGGGTGCGGCGGCAAGACGCCGCGTTACCGTTAAAAAACTACTTCATGTTGATATGGTCTGGCATTTTATCATTGTTATGATGGTTTCACGGCGGTTTGCTGGGCGAGTGGGTGTTTTTACAACAGGTTAAAATGGGGCGCGTTCTTCCCAGTATTCTACATATAGTTGTAAATCAACGCGATTTCCCCATTCGTTGACCACGGGACGGTACACGATGCGTAATTCTTCGGGTAGTTCGGTTTCGCATCGCCAAAATACGACTTCAAATTCGGTGGTGTCGCGTCCTTCTTGGCGTAACCATGCTTTGCGGTGTTTGCCGTCTGAACCCATGCTTTGTTGGCGCATGACCATGAAGTCGTCGCAAAAAGTGGGCTGTGGAAAGCCTTGTCCCCATACTTGGTTGTTGAGCAGGGTGGCGCGTTCTAATGTTAAATCGGTTGTTTTGAGGCTGCCATCGGTGAGAAAGGTTTGTGATAGGATTTCTTTATTGACCAATGCGGCAACGACTTTTTCAAAGGTTTCGGTGAATAAGGTTAAGCCATCGCCGCGCATGGTCAAACCTGCCGCCATGGCATGTCCGCCAAATTTGTAAATTAAATCAGGGCATTGTTTGGAAATGCTGTCCACGACATCGCGCAGATGGACGCCTTGAATGGAACGCCCTGAACCGCGCAAATTGCCATCATCATCAGGGGCAAAGACAAATGTGGGGCGGTAAAAGCGGTCTTTTAAACGGCTGGCAACAATGCCAACCACGCCTTGGTGGAAGTCATCGCGGTAGGCGGTCAGGGTGGTTTGTGTTTCAGGCAGCTTGTCGGGAAATTCGCCGAGAATGTGTTGTAACATATCTTGTTCAATTTCTTGGCGGCTGTGGTTTAAGTCGTTTAATTCTTTCGCAATCGCTCGTGCGGTGTCCCAATCATCGGTCAGTAAGCAGGCAATGCCGACCGACATGTCGTCTAATCGTCCAGCCGCATTGATACGGGGAGCAATTTTGAAACCAATATCGGTTGGTTGTGCCTTGTTCGCGTGGTAACGCGCCACTTCAAATAGTGCCAAAATGCCCACTCGTGTGTTGCCCGAACGAATGCGTTTTAAACCTTGCGATACTAAAATGCGGTTGTTGTGGTCAAGTGTTACGACATCGGCGACGGTTCCTACCGCCACTAAATCAAGCAGGTTGCCCAAATTGGGTTCTTTCAGGCTGCCTGAAAAATGATTGCGTCGTCGTAATTCAACGCGCAATGCCATCAAGACGTAAAACATCACGCCCACGCCTGCCAAATGTTTGCTGGGAAAGTTGCAGCCTTTTTGGTTGGGATTGACAATAATGCAATCAGGCACATGGTCGCCTGCGTGATGGTGGTCAGTTACCACCACGTCTAGCCCCAACTCACGCGCACGCGCCACACCGTCGCGGCTGGAAATGCCATTATCCACCGTTACAATTAAATTTGCCCCTTTTTCCGCCGCAATGTCTGCCAATTCAGGGGTAAGTCCATAACCGTGAATAAAGCGATTAGGCACAAAAAAATCCACCAACGCGCCCATCGCGCCCAAGCCTTTCATTGCCACCGAACAGGCGGTTGCACCATCGGCATCGTAATCGGCAATAATTAAAATCTTTTCTTGTTGCTCAATGGCTTGGGCAATGCGTTGGGCAGCACGTTCGCAATTTGTTAATTGTTGATAAGGGATTAATTGCTGCAACTCATCGCTCAATTCATCGGCATCTGAAACGGCTCGCGCTGCGTATAATTGGGCAATCAAAGGGTCGGCACCTGCCGCCGTCAGCGCGGCAACGTGTTCGGGATTCACAGAACGGGTGGCAATTTTTTTACGAATAGACATAATTTTAAATCACAGTTCACTTTCAGGCAGCCTTTCGGTACACGATAATCTGTAGGTCGGGCATTGATGCCCGACGCCGAACCACTCACCATCACCACGAGCGCAGCGTGGGTGCGGCGGCAAGACGCCGCGTTCTGGCAAATATTCAACTAGCCTTTCAAAATGTCGCGTACTTTCAGGCAGCCTAAAACAAAAAAATAATATTGTAACGCGATTATAGGGGCTAATGACATTTCATTTTGCACTTGCTTTTGCATCAAAAATCGCCCATTTCTGCGTTAAAAATACTCATCAGGTGTACAACCTGATTCGCATTTTTGCCTTGAACTGGTCGTTTTTGCTGACAAAATCAAGGTACAAAACGAATTATCATTAGCCCCTAAACAATCCGCCCATTTCGTCATCACAACAAAATGGGCGGATTATCACATTCAATCACATTATGACGCTGATTCAGAACGAATGGTTTCCACTTGAATCATCTCAATCTGATGCTCTTTTGGCATCGGAATCGGCAAATCACGGCGGCGTGTGCCATACACTTTCGGCGGCTCAACACGCATTGCCGCAGCAATCAAAGCGCGTGGGCTGGTTTCCACCATTTGCATTTCGCCCAAATCCACACCTGCTGCCACATTGATTTTGCGAGGGCTTGCTGATGCAGATTCCATCACAGGTTGAGTTGTGGTTTCAGGCTGCGTGTTACTTGGTACAATGGTTTCAACCATTTGCAGCGTTTGCGTGGCAGGTTGGGTTTCCGTTTCTGCAACTTCATCAGCTACTGGATGATTGGTCAATTCTTGATGATTTGATTCAAAATGGTCTAATTCAGAAATTTGTTCCAATTCGCCATCGCTCAAATCAAATGGTTCAGGCGTTTCCTCAACCACTTCTACTTCTGGCTCAACCACTTTTGCTGGTGAAATTGGTAAACCCGATGGAATTTCAGGTTCAGGTTCTACCACAGGTTCAATCGGTTCAACTGCTTGAGCTGGCTCAACCAATTCAACCGTTTCCGATTCAACTGTTGCCATATCATCAGATTCTAATAATGCAGCATCAATCGCATTCAACAAATCATCATCGCTGACGGTTTCCAATTCATCTAAATTCACATCATCAGGTTCAGATGTCAGCATCAATGGTTTGGATTCTGCTGTTTCAGCGATTGGTTCAACCGATTCTGTTTCAGCAACAGGTTCTGCAACCACTTCAGGTTCAGCGACTTTCACAATCACTTCATCGGCTGGCAATTCGGCAGCCACATCAGGCACTTCTGCAAATTGCTCCACTTCAGGCGCAATCGTTACCACCACCGAACCCAAATCACGCGCATCATATTCTGCAACCAATGCACTTTCCGCCGCCAAATGTGGATAACCTTGACGCAACACATGCACCACCGCCTCTTCTACGCGCTCCGCCGCCTCGCCAATGTGCAAATAATGCTCCATTTTTGCCGCAGACGGAATGCTACGTTTGGACTGCGCTGAACGCTGACGTTGATTGCGTGGCGCAGCTTCCACCGCATCTTCATGACCCAACTGAATAATCAATGGTTTTTGTTTTTGCGGTTTTTGTTTTTGTGGACGTTGTTTTTGCGCTGGTGCGGTTGCTGCGTCATGCGCTGCCACATTCACATCGGCTGCCATTTGTTTAGGCTGTTTCTGCTGATTTTTGGTAGAACGCGATTTTTGCTGTTCCGCCTTATTCATTGCCAATTTGTTTTCAGGCTGCCTGTCTTGATTTTTCGCATGACGCTGTTTGTCTTGTTGCAAACGCGCTTTGCCGTTTTCATTGCCTGCGACCACATTTTCCGCACCCTCATTTTGCTGACGGCGAGCTTTATTGGGCTGATTTTGATGTTGGCGGCGATTCGGATTATTCCGTTTGTTTGCCAATTTTTTATTGCCCGATGCTTTGGTGGTTTTCTGCGGCTCTTCCTCGCCACCCAACAAATTCCCCAACCAACCTTTAAAGCTATCCCACCACGATTTGTGCGCTTTGGCGGCAGTCGGCGCGGGCGATGCGTGTTTCAAACCTTTCACAGCAGGTTCAGGACGGGTTGCTTTTTCGCCTTTTTTATTGGCAAACGGCACGGTTTCTTCTTTTTCAGGCTGCAAAACTTGTTTGTAGCTTGGTTTGGCGTTTTCATCAACATCATCAATTTTCGTACGTGAAATTTCATAATGCGGATTTTCAAAATTTGTGTTCGGAATCAAGAACACAGACACGTCTAAACGCTCTTCCATGCCAAACAATTCAGCGCGTTTTTCGTTCAACAAGAACGTTGCCACATCAACAGGCACTTGCGCGTGAACTTCGCCCGTGTTGTCTTTCATTGCCGCGTCTTGAATTAAACGCAAAACGTGTAACGCGGTGGATTCAATGCTGCGAATCACGCCCGTACCCGCGCAACGTGGACACGCAATATGGCTGCTTTCCGCCAAAGCTGGCTGCAAGCGTTGGCGCGACAATTCCAACAAACCAAAGCGCGACAATTTGCCCATTTGCACACGCGCACGGTCTTTTTTCAAGGCATCGCGCAACACATTTTCCACTTCGCGTTGATGTTTCGCGTCTTCCATGTCAATGAAATCAATCACGACCAAACCGCCCAAATCACGCAAACGCATTTGTCGCGCCACTTCTTCAGCGGCTTCCATATTTGTGCGGAACGCGGTTTCTTCAATGTCTGCGCCGCGTGTAGAGCGAGCCGAGTTGACATCAATAGAAACAAGGGCTTCGGTGTGGTCAATCACAATCGCGCCACCGCTTGGCAAGCTCACAGAACGCGCAAACGCGGTTTCAATTTGCTGCTCAATTTGCAAACGCGAAAATAAAGGCGTGTGGTCGGTGTAGAGTTTCAGTCTGCTCAAATTATTGGGCATAACATAACTCATAAATTCAGACACTTGCTCGTAAACTTCGGGATTGTCCACCAAAATTTCGGCAATATCGGGGCGATAATAATCGCGAATCGCACGGATAACCAACGAGCTTTCCATAAACAACAAATACGGCTGTTTATGCACGGCTGCCGCGTCTTCAATCGCGCGCCATAATTGCAATAAGTAATTGAAATCCCAATTTAATTCTTCTGCACTGCGACCAATCCCTGCGGTACGCGCAATAATACTCATGCCGTTTGGCACGTCTAATTGCGCCATGGCTTCTTTCAATTCGGCGCGGTCATCGCCTTCAATGCGGCGCGACACGCCACCGCCACGCGGATTGTTCGGCATCAACACCAAATAACGACCCGCCAAGCTAATGTAAGTGGTCAAAGCCGCGCCTTTGTTGCCGCGTTCATCTTTTTCAACTTGAACAATAACTTGCGTGCCTTCTTTCAACACATCTTGAATGCGAACTTTGCCGCCTTCGTAGCCGTGAAAATAGCTGCGTGAAATTTCTTTGAATGGCAGGAAACCATGTCTGTCCACGCCATAATCCACGAAACACGCTTCCAAAGACGGTTCAATGCGCGTTACCACGCCTGTGTAAATATTGCCTTTGCGTTGTTCTTTGCCTAGGGTTTCAATGTCCAAATCCAGCAGGGTTTGTCCATCAACGATTGCCACGCGCAGTTCTTCGGAATGCGTGGCGTTGAAGAGCATTCTTTTCATATTATTTGTACCTTTTTCAGGCACTTGCGAATTTTCCAATTTGACAACCGCTCGCGTGTTGGCACGAATGTTATTCACAAAATCATGCTGCGATGTGTGCGGTAAAAGACGATATAAAAGAGCAAGTTATTGAGTTTTTTCAGGCTGCTTGTTTTGCAAAATTTAAATTTGGGTGTTGATGTCATCATTTCCGCACAGACGGAAATTCATCTTTTAAATTTAATAAACTTATTTTAAAACAAAGTATTGTCATGCTTTAATTTGGATTCTCGCCTACGCGAGAATGACGGCATTGACTTTTGCGTCAGTCAAATAAGTTGTGCAAATTTTTCAGGCTGCCTGAAAACGTATTTTTCATATTTTCAATCAATTTTTAAATGAGCCATCGTCTGTATTAACATTTTGTATTCAAACAATATTTTTGCTGCCGTAGGCTTGTTGGCAACAAAAAGGAAAACGTGCAAAGTGCTTTTTTTGTAAAATGGCGACATACGGCTTTTTTCAATTCAATCGGTGTGCAGGCTGCCTGAAAATCATTTTCTTTATAAAATCAAAGCCGTATTGCTTGCAAATACCGTGTTTCAGGCAGCCGATTGCCGCCAAAAACAAGTGTAGGATTATAGATAAAATGCAGACAATTAGCAAAGAATTAGTCAATCATATTACGGTGCAAGCACATGAAGCAGGGCAACGATTAGATAACTATTTGATTAAAATACTAAAAGGTGTGCCAAAAAGTCATATTCATCGCATTATTCGGGCGGGCGAAGTGCGTATCAATAAAGGACGTGCCAAACCCGATTGTCGCGTGGAAACGGGCGATGTGGTGCGTATTCCGCCTGTTCGCGTTGCCGAAAAAAAGTTGTCAAATCAAGCCATTATTCCGACACGCGAATTTGAGATTGTGTTTGAAGATGACGCGCTGTTGGTGGTCAATAAACCGAGTGGCGTGGCGGTGCATGGTGGTTCGGGCGTGAGTTTTGGCGTGATTGAACAGTTGCGCCAAGCGCGTCCCGACACCAAATATTTGGAGTTGGTACACCGTTTGGACAAGGACACGAGCGGTTTGCTGATGATTGCGAAAAAACGCAGCGCGTTGGTCAAATTGCACGAAATGTTGCGAAATGACCACCCGAAAAAAGTGTATGTGGCGTTGGGGATTGGTGAATGGGATAAGTCGTTGAAAAATGTGAAATTACCGTTGTTTAAATACACGGGCGCGGCTGGCGAAAAAATGGTGCGCGTGGACGAAAACGGGCAATCGGCGCACACCATTTTTCGCGTGTTGAACACGTTTTCAGGCAGCCTGACGCATTCGGTGGGCATTTCCGCGTTGAGTTTGGTGGAAGCGACTTTGAAGACGGGGCGCACACATCAAATTCGCGTGCATATGCAGGCGAGCGGTTGCCCGATTGCTGGCGATGAGCGATATGGCGATTATCAAGCGAATAAGCGTTTGCAGAAATTGGGACTTAAACGTATGTTTTTACACGCTTATGTATTGGAATTAGACCACCCTTTAACGGGCGAGCGTTTGCATTTGAAAGCCGAATTGCCGCAGGAATTGCGGGATTTTGTGGCGCAATTTCAGGCTGCCTGAATGGTGTGCGCGGTTATTTTGACGGGGAACGCGCGTCTTGCCGCGCACCACGCTTTTGGGTGGGTGGCGCGTGTTTTGTCCGTTCTCCGTAGTGTTCGTTTGGCATTGTGGTAGTCGTAGGGTGGGTGCTTGCACCCACCATGAACCAAATTTTAAATTGATGTGGTGGGTGCAAGCACCCACCCTACGGCTTACTATAATAGAAAATACAGAGTATCAAGATGATTAGCACTCAAGAAATAATTAAGTGGTATGTACATAATTCTACTGAATATCCATATATAACCATTATAAATGGAAATACATTTATGTTACGAGTAAATGATTTTCCTGATAATGCGTTATATACTGTTGTTGATTTTTATTTAAATGAATATTTTGATTTAGATGATATTCCTACAAATTGGGATATTATAACAAATACTCATATTACATGATTGATTTTAAATAAAATATTAACGCGTAGGTCGGGCATTTATGCCCGACACATTTCAAATATTTCAATACTGTCGGGCATAAATGCCCGACCTACTCTACGGAGAACGCCCCATTCCGCGCCACCCACCTAAAAGCGTGGTGCGCGGCAAGACGCGCGTTCTCGTTCCATTTGCTAATCTGTTTTTAAGCAACCTAAATATTCAAAATAAAAATGCTATAATCGCGCCCAATCTTTTCAAATAGGACAACGCTATGACGCAAAAACGCAAAATTCTCGTTACTTCCGCCCTACCCTACGCCAATGGCGCCATCCATTTAGGACACATGGTAGAACACATTCAAACCGACATTTGGGTGCGTTTCCAAAAATCACGCGGACACCAATGCTATTACTGTTGCGCGGACGACACCCACGGCACACCGATTATGCTTGCCGCGCAAAAACAAGGCATTACCCCCGAACAAATGATTGAAAAAACCCATGCCGAACACCTTGCCGATTTCACAGGCTTTGGCATTGGCTACGACAATTATTATTCAACGCATTCGCCTGAAAACAAAGCATATTCCGAAAAAATCTACTTGGCATTGAAAGCCAACGGCAAAATCGCCAGCAAAAACATTAACCAACTGTTTGACCCAGAAAAGCAAATGTTCTTGCCCGACCGTTTCGTGAAAGGCGAATGCCCCAAATGCCACGCCAAAGACCAATATGGCGACAACTGCGAAGTGTGTGGCACAACTTATTCACCAACCGAATTGATTAACCCGTATTCAGCCGTATCAGGCGCAACGCCCGTGATGAAAGAAACCGAACATTTCTTCTTCAAATTGAGCGAATGCGCGGACTACTTGAAAGCATGGACTTCGGGCGAAACCAACGGCAAAGCGCATTTGCAAGCCGAAGCCTTGAACAAAATGAATGAATGGCTGAAAGACGGCGAATTGTCCGATTGGGACATTAGCCGAGACGCGCCTTATTTTGGCTTTGAAATTCCCGACCAGCCGAACAAATATTTTTACGTTTGGTTGGACGCGCCTGTGGGCTATATGGCGAGTTTCCAAAATTTGTGCGACCGCATTGGCATTGATTTCAATGAATTTTTCAAAGCCGATAGCGACACGGAAATGTATCATTTCATCGGCAAAGATATTTTGTATTTCCACGCGCTGTTTTGGACGGCGATGTTGCAATTTAGCGGTTATCGCGCCCCGACTGGCATTTTCGCGCACGGTTTCTTGACGGTGGACGGTCAGAAAATGTCTAAATCGCGTGGCACGTTTATTACGGCGCGTTCGTATTTGGAACAAGGTTTGAACCCCGAATGGATGCGCTACTACATTGCCGCCAAATTGAACAGCAAAATTGAAGATATTGACTTGAATTTGCAAGATTTTATTGCGCGTGTGAACAGCGATTTGGTGGGCAAATACATTAACATTGCTTCGCGTGCGGCTGGTTTTATTGCCAAGAAATTTTCAGGCAGCCTGAAAGATGTTTCTAACAGCAAACTCATTGCCCAATTATCTGAAAAATCAGAACAAATTGCCGAAGATTACGAAAACCGCGAATACAATAAAGCCATTCGTGAAATCATGGGTTTGGCGGATTTGGTCAATGAATATGTGGACGCAAACAAGCCTTGGGAATTGGCGAAACAGGAAGGCACGGACGAGCGTTTGCATGAAGTGTGTAGCGAATTGATTAACGCATTCCGCATTTTGACGGTGTATTTGTCGCCTGTGTTGCCGAAAGTTGCCGCGCAAGCCTATGCATTTTTGAATTTGGACACATTGACATGGGCGGACAGCACCCAAACCTTGCCAGCCAACCATGTGATTAATAAATATGAGCATTTAATGCAACGCATTGAGGAAAAACAAGTGAACGATTTAGTAGAAGCCAACAAACAAAGCATTCAGGCTGCCGCGCCTGTTGCCGAAGAAAAACCTGCCACGGATAGCCCTTACGCGCCTGTGGCTGAAACCGCCAGCTTTGACGATTTCATGAAAATTGATATGCGCGTGGCAAAAGTGTTGAACTGCGAAGCGGTGGAAGGCAGCACCAAGTTATTGAAATTTGATTTGGATTTCGGTTTTGAGAAACGTGTGATTTTCTCGGGCATTGCCGCCAGCTATCCAAACCCAAGCGAGTTGAACGGTCGCATGGTGATTGCGGTTGCCAACTTCGCGCCACGCAAAATGGCGAAATTCGGCACGTCCGAAGGCATGATTTTGTCGGCAGCCACACAAAACGGTAAATTGCGTTTGTTGGACGTACACGAAGGCGCACAAGCGGGCGATAAAGTGGGTTAATAAATTGATTTTAAATATAGCTGATTTAATTTTAAATCGCTACAAGGCGGCGAGCCGCAGATAGTACAAATAGTACAGCAAGGCGAGCCAACGCTGTAGCGGTTTAAAAGTGAATTAGCTATAATTAAATAAAACATCAGGCAGCCTGAATATGGGTTTCAGGCTGCCTGAAACTTTTTTTTATTTTATAATTTGATTTTTCTCATCTTTCCAAATTAATCATCATGACACACACGCTCACACGCGGCATCTATCGCCATTACAAAGGCAATCTTTACGAAGTATTGGAATTAGCCCAACACAGTGAAACCGAAGAATTATTCGTGGTTTATCGTGCATTGTATGGCGATTATGGCGTGTGGGTGCGCCCTGCTGCCATGTTTACTGAATCAGTCAATGGCGTTCCCCGTTTTGCATTAGAAAAGGCGTTTGTATGATACGCGCCGCCACACTTGCCGATTGCGAAACATTGGCGCAATTAGATGCACGTTGCAATCCGTCTGCATGGTCGGCAGCGCAATTTCAGGCTGCCTGCACATCGGCTCACGATACCGTACTCATCAGCGAAAATGATGCTGGCGAATTATTAGGTTTCATCGTTTGGCAAACTGTATTAGATGAAATGGAATTGCATTTAATCGCCACCTCCCCCGAACACCGACGACGCGGCGTGGCAAGCCAATTATTAACCACCCTATTTCAAACCGCACAACAACAAGCCATCACACGAATTTTATTAGAAGTTCGCGCCAGCAATACGGGCGCACAACAACTTTATACCCAATATGGCTTTATTGAAATCGCGCGTCGTAAGCATTACTATGCGGGTTTAGAAGACGCTGTAATGATGGAGAAAGTATGCTAGACAGCCGCTATATTCATTTACATGAAGCATTGGGATTAGGCGCGATGTGGCTCAAACAAGGTGCCAAAATCATCGGGCAGCCTGAACACACCCTACCCGTTGCCACACCCAAAACCACCCCTACCCCAATCACCAAACCCACGGCAGAACAACGCAATATGCACCCATCACGTCTTGCCGTGTTGCAAAAAATTAACAGTGCCACGCTGCAACCCACCACCACAGCCCCCCCCCTCGCCAGCACAACCCGATTATCCCATTTACTCAACCGAATATTACATCAACCAACTTTCAGGCAGCATTCCCAAAGTCAAACTGATGACCTTAAGCGTCTGCGCATCGCCTGCCGATGTGGCGGTTGGAAAACTCTTTAGCGGCGAAGATGGCGTATTACTACACAAAATGCTGGCGGCGATACATTTGAATCCAAACGATGTGTACATCAGCACATGGCTCAAAGACCTGCCCGATTTCAGCCCCAAACCGCCCACCGAAGCCGTAACCGCCGCAGCCCCCCGCGTGGCAGCCGAATGGCAATTAAGCGGCGCAACTGCCATACTACTGATGGGCGACTTTTTTGAACGCCCTGATGTCAAAACCCAACTACCCAAAGGCAAAACCTACCACATTCCCCACCCACAGCGCATCTTAAACAACCCCTCACTCAAACGCAGCGCATGGGAAACCTTGCAACAACTAGAACGCCATTTACAAGCCCAATCATCCTGATATTTTAACGGGAACGCGCGTCTTGCCGCGCACCACGCTTTTAGGTATGTGGCACGGAACGGTGCGTTCTCCGTAGAAAAAATGGTAGCGTGGGCTTTGCCCACGATGACGGGCAGCCTGAAAATGTCATGGCTTAATCGTGGGCAAACCCCACGCTACACCGTTGCGATGAAATGCGGACGTATTCGCGCCAGCAACCCAAAAGCGTGGTGCGCGGCAAGACGCGCGTTCCCATCACAT
>JBHARQ010000098.1:0-5974 GCA_041831015.1 Simonsiella sp.
CACAGGGAGAGGGAATAAGATGGTGGAAATGTTTATCTGAATATTTTTTGATTTAATATCAAAGGTTTTGAATATGAAAAATTATCTTACCCCTAATTTTTCTTTTGCACCCATGCTGCCTGAACGGGCTTTGGGCAGCCGTGTGTGGGACGAAGATGGTCGGGAATATGTGGATTTGTCGGGCGGTATTGCGGTGAATGCGTTGGGACATTGCCACCCTACTCTGGTTGATGCGCTGACGGCGCAAGCGCAGAAATATTGGCATGTGTCCAATTTGTACACCACGCGTCCTGCACAGGAATTGGCGCAGAAATTGGTGGAACATAGTTTTGCTGATAAGGTGTTTTTTGCCAATTCGGGCGCGGAAGCCAATGAGGCGGCGTTGAAATTGGCGCGTAAATATGCGCGAGACCATTTTGGCGCGGACAAAACTGAAATTGTGGCGTGTGTGAATGCGTTTCATGGACGCACTTTGTTTACGGTATCGGTGGGCGGTCAGCCGAAATACAGTCAGGATTTTGCGCCGTTGCCAACGGGAATTACGCATATTCCGTTTAATGACGTGACGGCGTTGCAAGCGGCGGTGTCGGAACGCACTTGTGCGGTCATCATTGAACCGATTCAAGGCGAAAGCGGCGTATTACCTGCCACACGCGAATTTTTACAAGCCGTGCGTGAAGTCTGCGACCGTTTTCAGGCTGCCTTGATTTTGGACGAAGTACAAACGGGCATGGGACACACAGGCACATTATTTGCCTATGAACAATATGGCGTGGTGCCTGATATTTTGAGCACGGCAAAAGCCTTGGGATGCGGTTTCCCGATTGGCGCGATGCTGACAACCGATACATTCGCGCCGAGTTTCAGCGTGGGTTCGCATGGCAGCACGTTTGGCGGCAACCCGTTGGCGTGTGCGGTGGCGAGTGCCGCGTTTGACATCATCAACGCGCCCGAAACCTTGCAACACGTCCAAACACAATCCACCCAATTTCAGGCAGCCTTAAAACAAATCGGCGCAGAATACGGTGTTTTTCAAGACGTTCGCGGCATGGGTCTATTGCTGGGGGCGGTGTTGGCAGAGCCGTATCGCAATCGCGCTGGCGAATTAGTGAAATTGGCATTGCAACACGGCGTGATGATTTTGCAAGCAGGCAATGACGTTGTCCGTTTTGCCCCATCGCTGCTGCTGACCGATGAAGACTTGCACGAAGGCATGAACCGCTTACGCGCTGCCGTGCAAGCATGGGTGGCATAAAAATCACGTGCAGATGATTTGCCAGAACGCGGCGTCTTGCCGCCGCACCCACGCTTTAGGGTGGTGGCACGGAACCGTGCGTTCTCCGTAGGTTAGGTTGAAAACCCAACTTGAAGCCTTTGCAAAACTCACTACACCGTCATTCCTGCGTAGGCAGGAATCCAAGCGTCCGCAACACAAATATATGTTTCTTAATCGGAAAGATTAGATTACCGCCTGCGCGGTAATGACGGTGTAGTTGATGTTTTTAGGGTTTTGCAAAGGTTTCATTATCAATAATCGCATAACAAAAAAGCAGCCTGAAACCGTCCACAAGGACAATTCAGGCTGCCTTTTTATTACCAAATCAAATTATTGCGCCAAATCAGCAAACAATGGCGTAGATAAATAACGCTCGCCATAAGATGGCAATACCACCACAATCAACTTACCTGCATTTTCAGGTTTTGCTGCCAACTGCAACGCCGACCAAACCGCCGCACCCGATGAAATGCCCACCAAAATACCTTCATTTTTCGCCATATCACGCGCGGTTTTGAATGCCGCCTCGTTTGGCACTTGAATCACACCATCATAAACCGATGTATTCAAAATTTTTGGCACAAAACCAGCACCAATGCCTTGAATCGGGTGTGCGCCTTTTTGACCGCCGCTCAATACAGGCGATGCCTCTGGCTCTACCGCAAATACTTTGACATTTGGATTTTTTGCTTTCAGCGTTTCGCCCACGCCTGTTACCGTGCCGCCTGTACCCACACCTGCCACAAAAATGTCCACTTTGCCATCGGTATCGCGCCAAATTTCTTCGGCGGTGGTTTGGCGGTGAATTTCAGGATTGGCTGCATTTTCAAATTGTTGTGGCATAAAATACACGTCTGGATTGCTACGCGCTAATTCTTCGGCTTTGGCAATCGCGCCGCCCATGCCTTCTGATGCAGGTGTCAAAATCAATTCTGCACCATAGGCGCGAAGCAACATTTTACGCTCTTGGCTCATGCTTTCAGGCATGGTAATAACCAATTTGTAGCCTTTTGCCGCGCACACCATCGCCAAACCAATGCCTGTGTTGCCTGAAGTCGGCTCTACGATAATGGTTTGTTTGTTGATTTTGCCTGCTTTTTCGGCTGCATCAATCATGGCGGCGGCGATACGGTCTTTGACGCTGCTACCAGGGTTGAAAAATTCTAATTTAACAACGACTTTGGCTGGCAAATCTGCACCCAAGCGGTTCAGTTGCACCAATGGGGTGTTGCCAATTAAATCAATAATGCTGTTTGCAATATTCATGTGATAACTCCTTGAAATGGATTGATGTCGTGGGTTTAATCTTAATAGATTGTTTTGTAAATGGTAAAGATTTTGTGATGATTTTGTTTAGAATGGTTTGTTATATTCATTTTATGCTGTTGCTTAGGGGCTAATGACACTTCGTTTTGTACCTTGATTTTGTCAGCAAAAACGACCAATTCAAGGAAAAAATGCGAATCAGGTTGAACACCTGATGAGCATTTTAGACGCGGAAGTGGGCGATTTTTGGTGCAAAAGCAAGTGCAAAATGAAGTGTCATTAGCCCCTAATAAGGTGGCAATAATCGCCTAAATCCATGCGCCAACACAATCACCACAAACACCGCATTTCGCAATAAAGTTCGCGCACCACCCCAACGCAATGGTTTTTCAGGCTGCTGTGATTGGGCAACACGCGCTGCTTGTGCTGCTATGTTGTCAAAAAAATCAGGACGCAATACAGGTTCACACCATACACCAGCCACATTTTGAAACATCGTTGCACCGTGTTTGCCGCCCACCACGCCTGCAAACAAGGCACAAGTGGTGTCGGTATCGCCACCGCATTCACATAAAAAATCTAATCCTGCCAATGGATTATGGCGAAATTGTTGCCACGCCAAAAAGACCGCCGCTACGGTGTGATACGCATAGCCTGTAATGCCGCGTTTGGGGTCGGGCTGATAGGTTTGGATATGCGCCCATAAATCGGGGTGAACGCGCTCGGCAAGCCATGCGCTGATTTGTTCAATGCTTTGATTTGGTAAATAATATTCGGCATGTGCTAGTAATGCCAATGCGTAGGCTGCGTGTTCGGCTTGTGGGTCGCTGTGGGTAGTGGCGGTGCTGATGCGAATGAGTTCTGCTAATTGATTGACATCATGACACAAAATGCCCAAAACAGGCGCGCGCATGGCTGCACCATTGCCTGCGGAATAGGTGCCTGTATGGGTGAAGCCGAAACTGATTTTCAGGCAGCCTTTGAGCGTTGCCATGCCGCAATTAACGGGCAAACTCCATAGCCACCAACGTAATTGTTGGCGCAATTTTTGGCGAAACACATCGGGCTGACCTGCGCTGGCAATGTAGGCTTGCACGGTTAAAATGGCGTGTTCGGTGTCGTCTGACACCATGCCGCCGCGAATGATGGGCAACAAGGCGTATTGGCGCGGACGAAACCATTTTTTGGCACGGCGTGGCGATAAGTTTTCGTAGGGCAATCCGTAAGCATCGCCTACGGCTGTCGCCAATAGGGTTTGGTAAAGATGTGTTTTCATGGTTGGCGTTTTTTGGGGTCAATATTCAGTACGCGATAAAATAAAAATATCGTCATTCCTGCGTAGGCGGGAATCTATTTTTAAACAGGTAAAACTTATTTTAAAACAATGTTTTAACTTGAATTCCCGCCTACACGGGAATGACGGCATATTTATTTTTTAGGCATCATTTCCAAATGGCAACGTGCCACCCATCATCACTACGGAGACAGCGTGGGTGCGGCGGCAAGACGCCGCGTTCCCGATAAATTACTACGCTGTGCCTTTATGCCGCTAAAAAGAGTTGGTATGCGGCGTTTTCGGTTTGTTCTTCAAAGGTGTAGCCTAAATTGTCCAAGAAATCGTCAAACGCTGCATAATCCGATGTCGGCACGTCCACGCCCACCAACACGCGTCCATAATCCGCGCCATGATTGCGATAATGAAACAGGGTAATATTCCAATCGCTTTGCATGGTATTCAGGAATTTCGCCAACGCTTGGGGACGTTCGGGAAACTCAAAGCTAATCAGTCGTTCGTTTTGCACTTTGTGCGTGCGACCGCCCACCATGTAGCGCAAATGGACTTTCGCCATTTCATCGTTGCTCAAATCAATATACGGCAACGCGGCAGCCTGAAAATCTGCACCAATTTTTTCGCGGTCTTTGGCGTCTGCGGTTTGAATGCCGACAAAAATATGCGCCACGTTTTCATCGCCATAGCGATAGTTAAATTCGGTGATGTTGCGCGTTGCCATAAGTTGAATAAATTCGCGGAAACTGCCTGCGCGTTCGGGAATGGACACGGCAAAAATGGCTTCGTGTCCTTCGCCCAATTCGCTGCGTTCGGAAACGTGGCGTAGGCGGTGGAAATTCATATTCGCGCCTGATGTAACGGCAATTAGGGTTTCATCGTTGAGTTGGTTCCGCGCCACATAGGCTTTTAATCCTGCCAATGCCAACGCGCCCGATGGTTCGCAAATGCTGCGCGTGTCATCAAAAATGTCTTTTAATGCGCCACACACGGCATCGGTATCTACGGTGATGATGTCGTCTAATAAATCGCGGCATAATTTGAAGGTTTCTTCGCCCACTAATTTAACCGCCGTACCATCGGCAAATAAGCCCACGTCTTTTAATTCAATGCGTTTACCAGCCGCAATGGATACTTTCATGGCGCAACTGTCGTTGGTTTGGACGCCAATCACTTTGATTTCAGGGCGAACTTGTTTGATAAATGCCGCCACGCCTGCCGCCAAGCCGCCGCCGCCAATCGCGACAAATATCGCATGAATGGGTTTGGCGTGTTGGCGCACAATTTCCATGCCAATCGTGCCCTGCCCTGCAATCACATCGGGGTCATCAAACGGCGGAATGTAGGTCAAACCGCTTTCGGCGACCAATTTCATGGCGTGGTCGTAGGCATCGTTATAGGACACACCAGCCAAAACGACATTGCCGCCACGCGCTTTGACGGCATCAATTTTGATTTTGGGCGTGGTTTCGGGCATCACGATGGTGGCGGCACAACCCAATTTTTGTGCTGACAACGCCACGCCTTGCGCGTGATTGCCTGCGCTGGCGGTAATCACGCCTTTTTGCAACACGTTTTCAGGCAGCCGCGCCATTTTATTGTACGCGCCGCGCAATTTAAATGAAAACACGGGTTGCAAATCTTCACGTTTCAAATAAACTTTATTATTCAAACGGCGTGATAAATTGGCGGCATAATCCAAAGGACTTTCAATCGCCACATCGTAAACCGATGAAGTGAGAATACGGGTCAGATAATCATGATATTGCGGATAAAGATTGACAGACATTTTGAACGCTTATATGTGAAAAAATGTTAAGTTTAGGCGCAAGTTGTGATGATGGCAAGCATTTCAGGATGCCTGAAAAATAATTAACGGGTATTTTGCCAGAACGCGGCGTCTTGCCGCCGCACCCACGCTTTTAGGTTTGTGGCGCGGAACGGTGGGTTCTTCGTAGCATACGTAGGGGCGGATTTCATATCCGCCCTTTTGCTGCAAAAATTTTAATTGCTTATTTTCAAATCATTATTCAGTACGCGACAAAATAAAAACATCGTCATTCCCGCGTAGGCGGGAATCCATTTGTAAATTCAAGAAACTTATTTTCAAACAAAAGTTTGCATGGTTTAAACTTGGATTCCCG
>JBHARQ010000099.1:0-2649 GCA_041831015.1 Simonsiella sp.
ACCCTAGCCCTCCCCCGCCAGCGGGAGAGGGAACAAATGGTAGCCATTTATAACATCGTGTCCTCAAAGGCAGCCTGAAAAACCACCGAGACACACACCATGACCTCCCAAAACGCCTATACCCAACTGATTCAAGCCCTTAAAATTCTGCCCAATGTCGGCAACAAAACCGCTCAACGCATGGCACACACCCTACTCCACCACAACCGCGCTGGCGCAGCCGAACTCGCACAAGCGATTGAACATGCCATTAAACAAGTTCACAACTGCCAACTGTGCCACGATTTTTGCGAAGGCGAATTATGCCCCATCTGCGCCAACCCACAACGCGACCCACGCCGCCTGATGATTGTGCAAATGCCTGCCGATGTTGCCGCCATGGAAGCCGCACGTTGTCATGATGGCTTATATTTTGTGTTGATGGGACAAGTGAATCCAACTCAAGAACTGGATTTACGCAGCATTGCATTGGAACAACTGGTGGCGCGACTTTCAGGTAGCGCGGTAGAAGAAATCATCATTGCCACCGCCCACACCGCCGAAGGCGATGCCACCGCCTACATTCTCGCCGAATTATTCAAAGAACAACCTTATAAAATCAGCAGATTAGCCAGAGGAATGCCGCTAGGCAGCGAATTGGAATATGTGGACGCTGGCACACTCGCTCAAGCCGTTTATGAACGCAAATTGTTGCAAAAGTAAACGCATTCTTAATTAAAATTAACCATCATACGACAAATGATTGCATTCTTCGGGTATAATTAATTCCCATTTTGTTCATGAAAGACATACCGTGCTGCAACAAATTCTGTCTTCACTTCCTTTTATGACCGATGCTCGCGCTGAATTGGTCATGAATGCGTTTCTCCCGATGGTTAAAGCGGGGATTTTAATTTCGTTTCCATTGGCGATTGCATCGTTTATTTGTGGGATTATCATTGCCGTATTGGTGGCATTGGTACGCATTTCGCCATCTGAACATTGGTTACACAAAATTTTGTTGGCAATCGTAAAATCCTATGTTGGTATGATTCGTGGTACGCCGTTATTGGTACAAATTTCCATTGTATTCTATGGCTTACCTGCTTTGGGCATTTATATCGACCCGATTCCTGCAGCGATTATTGGTTTTTCTTTAAATACAGGTGCATACGCATCGGAAACCATTCGCGCTGCCATTTTGTCTGTTCCCAAAGGGCAATGGGAAGCAGGTTTTTCTATTGGTATGACGTATATGCAGACGTTTCGCCGCATTATTGCGCCGCAAGCGTTTCGCGTGGCAGTACCGCCATTAAGCAATGATTTTATTGGTTTATTTAAAAATACATCGCTGGCATCGGTGGTAACGGTTACCGAGTTATTCCGCGTGGCGCAGCAATATGCCAATTTGTCTTATGATTTCTTGCCGATTTATATTGAGGCAGGTGTGATTTATTGGTGTTTCTGTATGATTTTGTTTGCGATTCAATCGCGTATTGAAAAGCATTTCAACCGCCATGTTGCCAAATAAGTGAGTGATTTAAATGATTAAAGTAAGAAATATTCAAAAAACTTTCGGCAGCAATACGATTTTGCGCGGCATTGATTTGGACATTATCAAGGGGCAAGTGATTGTGATTTTAGGGCCTTCGGGTTCGGGGAAAACCACGTTTTTACGCTGCCTGAATGCGCTGGAATTGCCTGAACAAGGGACGATTGAATTTGAAAACAATCCGTTAAATATTGATTTTGCTAAAAAACCTCATAAGAAAGATATTTTGGCATTGCGTCGCCGTTCGGCAATGGTGTTTCAGCAATATAATTTGTTTCCACACAAAACGGCTTTGCAAAATGTGATGGAAGCCCCTGTGCAAGTTCAAGGCATCCCCAAAGAGCAAGCGCAAGCGGCGGCTCAAAAGTTGTTGGAAAAGGTGGGATTAGGTGATAAGGCGGATTTGTACCCACACCAGCTTTCGGGTGGGCAACAGCAGCGTGTGGGCATTGCGCGGGCGTTGGCGTTGCAGCCTGAATTGATGTTGTTTGATGAGCCGACTTCTGCGCTTGACCCTGAATTGGTGCAAGATGTGTTGCAGACGATGAAGGAATTGGCAAGCGAGGGCTGGACGATGGTGGTGGTAACGCATGAAATTAAATTTGCGCTGGATGTTGCCGATGTGGTGGTGGTGATGGATGGCGGTGTGATTGTGGAACAGGGTTTCCCTGATGATTTGTTTGCTAATCCGCAACATGAACGAACACGCAGTTTCTTGAGCCGTATTTCGGATAATGGTTAATAGTTTGTTTTTTTGATTGGAATAAGTCTTCAGGCTGCCTGAAGGCTTATTTTTTGGCTTCATCGTGAGCAAAGCCCACGCTACCATTTTTTTTCGAAGAACGTACGGTTTCGTGCCACTCACCCAAAAGCGTGGGTGCGGCGGCAAGACGCCGCGTTCCGCATGTCATTCAACCAACTATTTTTAAATAAAAAAAAGGTGTGGAACCATCCACACCCAAACACACACACATCAAGAGGAAATTTCAAAACGCTGTTACGTCTTAAAAATTGTTAAAGCGGATTATAGATACTTTTTAAAAATAAATATTGATGCAAGTCAAATTCGCGTGAATCATTCAGATGAGATACATGAAATGAAACGTTCAGGCTGCCTG
>JBHARQ010000100.1:0-15869 GCA_041831015.1 Simonsiella sp.
GCCGTCTAGCCAAAGCGTTTTGTCGGCTTTGTAGGCATCGCGGACTTTGGCGGTAAACAGGCTTTCAAATTCACTTTCATTGTTGCGGTGCGACAGTTGCGCCAATTTATCGGCAATGCGCGTGTAGCAATACGCGCCAAAGCGATGATTGGAGCTAATCAGTTGCGACACCGTTTCTTTGGGAATGGCGTAGAGCAGGGCTTGTTCGGCAACCACAAAACGATGTGGGCTACCGCCTTCCATCAAAGCGCGGGTGTCAAAGGTGTCGTGTGGGTGGTAGAGCGTGAGCATTTCGCCGTCCGCGCCCACTTCCTGCACCAAGCCTTTGATGACCACATACAAATGCTCAATCGCTTGATTGGCTTGAATGACGGTTTCGCCATCGTTGAAAAAAACGATATTGACGGCTTTTTGCAGAGCGATTTGTTCGCTGGTGTTGAGATAGCGGTAGGGGGCATGACTGAAATCAAAAGTGTCCATAATCGTATGCTCCAAGACGATGATTAGATAGTTGGGCTAGATTTTAAAGTATGCAAACAACGGCTTGATTTGTCCAATAATGGATTTGGATAATGGCGATTAGTTGGGGGAATGTTTTTCAGGCAGCCTTTCGGTACACGACAAAAAATGGAGCGGCGACGGCTCGTCGCCATTTTTCAAATACTCCATCAATTTAAATTTGATGAAATTCAAATATTTGGCGACGAGCCGTCGCCGTTCCATGTGGTGCTATTTAAATTTTGTCATGTATTGAAAGGCAGCCTGAATATTTGACGGGAACGCGCGTCTTGCCGCGCACCACGCTTTTGGGTGGGCGGCGCGGATAGGTGCGTTCTTCGTAGGGTGGGTGTAAACCCACCATTTTGTTGATTATATTGAAAAAGGTGGGTTTATACCCACCCTGCGCGCTCATTTTATCTCATTTGAATGCCAAGAACGAGATTCAATAAAGCCATCGGTTGTTTTGTGTTGTTTCACATATTCAATCATTTCTTTTACCACTTGAGAGCGTGAAACTTTACCAGCTAATACGGCGTTATCAATGAGTCGGGTTTGTTCCGTTTCTTCAAATCCTTCTAATTTGAAAATGGCATTACTTTGTTTGATGGAATTTTCAATATTTTTTCTTTTTTCATCTGTTAAAAAAGGCATTTTAATCTCCTGTTTTATCTTAAATATAATTATGTGCCGACAGGCGCGTAGGTCGGATACTTGTATCCGACAATTTTTTGATTTTACACGAAAATGTCGGATTCAAGAATCCGCCCAACCGTTCCACGAAGAACGCACCGTTCCGCGCCACGCACCCAAAAGCGTGGTGCGCGGCAAGACGCGCGTTCTGGCAAAAAACAGGCAGCCTGAAAATGGATTCCACTGTTTTCAGGCTGCCTGTTTTGATTTTTTGATTAATCAAACATGTTTTTGAGTTTGTCTAAAAAGCTTTTTTGTTTCGGGGTTTGGCTGCGGTCGGGTGTGGCGATGTTTTCAAATTCGCGTAGCAGTTCTTTTTGGCGTTCGGTCAGATTCACTGGGGTTTCTACCACGACATGGCAGTATAAATCGCCTACCAAGCTGCTGCGAACGGATTTCATGCCTTTGCCTTTGATGCGTAAGCGTTTGCCGTTTTGTGTGCCTTCAGGGACGTGCAATTTGACTTTGCCGTCTAATGTGGGGACTTCCACTTCGCCGCCCAATGCCGCAATGGCAAAGCTGATGGGCAATTCGCAATGTAAATCGGTGGGCGCGTTTGGGTCGCGGTGGAAGACGTTGTGTTGTTTCACGCTGACGTGAATGTATAAATCGCCTGCTGGTGCGCCGCGTAGCCCCGGTTCGCCTTCGCCTGTTAAGCGGATGCGTTGTCCATCATCAATCCCTGCTGGAATATTGACTTCGACGGTTTTACTGGTTTTCACGCGACCTTCGCCGTGGCATTTTTGGCAAGGGTCTTTGATTTCTTTGCCAGAGCCATGACAGGTGGGGCAGGTTTGTTGAATTTGGAAAATGGCTTGGCGAACGTGTACGGTACCCGAACCATGACAGGTTGAACAGGTGGTCGCGGAACTCCCCGGTTTCGCGCCCGAACCATGGCAAACATCGCATTCTTCATAGGTGGGAATGGTAATTTGTTTGCGGATGCCTGATGCGGCTTCTTCTAGCGAGATTTCTACGGAGTATTGTAAATCGGCACCTTGGTAATTTTGTTGGCGTGAGCCACCACCGCCACCACCAAACATTTGACTGAAAATATCGCCAAAATCAAAACCTTGTGCGCCACCAAATCCGCCGCCAAAGCCACCAAAACCGCCTGCACCTGCGCCGCCATTTTCAAATGCGGCACTGCCAAATTGGTCGTATGTGGCACGTTTTTGTTTGTCGGATAGGATTTCGTATGTGCCTTGAATTTCTTTGAATTTTTCTTCGGCTTCTTTGTTGTCGGGATTGCGGTCGGGGTGATATTTCATTGCCAGTTTACGATAGGCTCTTTTGATGTCATCATCGCTGGCTGATTTGGACACGCCTAAAATAGCATATAAATCTTTGTTACTCATAATGGTTTGCTTTTTAAAATTAGGTAAACTGTATTGTTAGCAAATATGGGGCTGGTAACTTGAAAATCAAGTTTCAGGCAGCCTGAAATGTGTTTTTTTATTTTCGCAATTCTTTTGGCAAAACAAATACGATGGTTTCGGGTTCGCCTTCGCCTTGTTGTACGTCTTGAATGCCCCATGCTTGGATTTGTTCAATCACACCTTGCACCAACACTTCGGGCGCGGACGCACCTGCGGTTACGCCCACTTTGTTTTTGCCGTCAAACCATTGGCGTTGTAATTGGTTGGCGTTGTCCACCATGTAAGCGTCCACGCCTAAACCTGCCGCCACTTCGCGCAAACGGTTGCTGTTTGATGACGCTGGCGAGCCGACCACAATCACAATATCGCATTCATTTGCCAAATCTTTGACGGCTTTTTGGCGATTGGTGGTGGCGTAGCAGATGTCTTCCTTGTGGGGATTTTTGATGTTGGGGAAACGCGCATTTAGGGCGGCAATGATGTCTTTGGTTTCGTCCACCGACAGCGTGGTTTGGCTGACGTAGGCGATTTTGTCGGGATTGTCCACCACAATATTTGCCACATCTTCTACGACTTCAACGAGCAACATTTTGCCTTCGGGCAGTTGTCCCATCGTGCCTTCTACTTCAACGTGTCCAGCGTGTCCAATCATAATGATTTGGTAGCCTTGTTCGTCCAAACGCGCCACTTCTTTATGCACTTTGGTAACGAGCGGGCAAGTCGCGTCAAACACGCGAAAACCGCGTTCGGCAGCTTCGGCTTGCACGGCTTTGCTCACGCCATGCGCGGAATAAATGAGCGTTGCGCCTGCTGGCACGTCTGCCAAATCTTCAATAAAAATCGCGCCTTTATTGCGTAATCCGTCCACAACGAATTGGTTATGGACCACTTCATGGCGAACGTAAATGGGTGCGCCAAATTCTTCCAAGGCGCGTTCTACAATGCTAATGGCTCTGTCCACGCCCGCGCAAAAACCGCGTGGATTGGCTAGGGTAATGGTTTTGTTTGACATGATGTTTTTTTCTCTTATAAATGTGGGTTTCAGGCTGTCTGAAAGATAGCATCTTGCTAACTTAGGTCTATGGTAGTACAATAGTACCTAACAACACCCCCAATGTTCCGAGCAGCGAAATGCTGTTGCAGTACGGACTTGGGGGTTATCTCATTTTGATTGCCACAACTGCCATTGGCTTAAATCCATGAGTAAACCTGTTTTAGGGAAAATGCCAATACCAAATTTTTCCAAATTAACTTCTTGTTTATACGAATTATGTTCAGGAAACATTTTTAAGGTAGCCTGAAAACGTAATCCCCAATCATTGGCTTGAATCGGGTCAATCAAATCCAACATTCGCTTCATCAAACAAAAAACCACAAACGGTTTTTCATTATTCAAATATTGCCAATGAATTCCTTGTAATTTCTTAATTTTGGGTATGGCAATCGTCATTTTATTCCACAAACGCCCATGATGTGCCGATACATTCCGCACAATATTAAGTGCGTGCAAATGACTACCTAATTCTTTGTGTGATAAATGAAAATTTTGTTCAATCATGCGTTGGTCGCGTTCAGTCATGCCTTTGTACAATTTTGACATCGCACCAAAATCCCAAATTTCACACGCCACCCAAATCGGCAATTCGCCATATTTGGTTAAATTGTGTTTCACAAATTCATCTTTGGCGGAATCGCGTAAATCTTTGTATTTTTTGAACCATTCCGCATGATTAAATTTTGCGTTGAAATATGTGGGGTCGGTATGGGCAATCGGATTTTGTTGCCCTAATGTATAGGCAATTTGTGTCCGCATGGCAATTTCAATGTATTGAATGGCTTCCAATGCCAACAATTTAATCGCATTATCAAATTGATACAACGCCACCACATCATCAAAACATGTGCCAGCAACAAAACAATCGCTACGTCCGCCAGCAGCCAAATGCTGCCTGAAAGGGTAAAAATAACCACTCAACCGATAATAACCCATTTGCGCTAAATCATCTTCAGCCTGCTGTTTATCGGCAAATACCATGCCACGCGATTCCAGTAAATTAATTTGGTCGGCAAATGATAACCATGGTTTAAAATGTTGTGCCATGTTTATCCTTTGTTTTTATTGCCGTTTTTAAACCCGTCAATTACCAACAAAGCCGCGCCCACACACACAAAACAATCGGCAACATTAAACGCGGGATAATACCAATTTTGATAATAAAACAACAAAAAATCAACCACTTTACCATGTACCAAACGGTCAATCACATTACCAAACGCGCCACCAATCACCATAGCAGCGGCAAAATTGCCCAATGTCCCCAACGCGCCTTTACGCACTTCGCTAATCAACCAACCACTAATCACAAACGCCAACACAATGAAAAAATATTTCTGCCAGCCATTGTGGTTTGCCAAAAAACTAAATGCCGCACCGTAGTTGTAAACCAATGTTAAATCAAAGAAATTTGGGATAATATTAACACGTTCAAAATCCTGAAATTTTGCTAATACCGTCCATTTGGTGATTTGGTCAAGCACAATCGCCAACACCGCCGTCATATATAAATGAAGATATTTCATTCTGGGAAAAACCTGTATCCAATCTAAAAATGGCGTGATTGTACACTAAAACGCGGCAAATGCTGTTTCAGGCAGCCTGAAAATACTCGCGCGGAATGCGACAAACGGGAATGGGCTGAATTTTATGCTGCGTGGCACGATTTAATTTAACAAAAATATCAAAAACTTCCAATTCACGCCCCGATAAAGTATCGCGCGTGATGCCCGATTCGTATTGCGCCATCGCTCGTTCCAATTCAGGATACGTTGCGCCCATTTGCTGTTCATCGGTGCGCTCGCCGTCCCATAAACCATCGGTGGGCGCGGCGGTTTGAATGGCTTGATGAATGTTTAATTCTTTTGCTAATTCATAGACTTGAGTTTTTAATAAATCGGCAATCGGGCTGATGTCCACACCGCCATCGCCGTATTTGGTGAAAAAGCCCACGCCAAAATCTTCTACCTTATTACCCGTACCTGCGACCAATAAACCATTGATTTGCCCAAAATAATACAACGTCATCATGCGCAAACGTGAACGCGTGTTTGCCATGGCTAACGCGTCATCGGCTGGACGGCTGGCAGCAACGGTGCGTTCAAATTGTTCAAATGTCGGGGTTAAATCCACCAATTCGCTGCGAACGTTGGCAAATTGCGCTTGTAAGGCGGCAATGTGGGCGGCGGCGCGGTCAAATTGGTCAGATTGTTGGCGAATCGGCATATTCAAACACAACACATCGCGCCCTGTTTTGGCACAAAGTGTTGATACCACAGCCGAATCAATGCCGCCTGATACGCCCACCACAAAGCCATTGACACGTGCTTGATGAGCGTAATCATTGAGCCAATTCACAATATGCTGGATAACTAATTGAGTTTTCATCGTAAAATTCCGAAAAAGGATTATTATAACATTGGATAACTTGCTACAATGCACGGTTTTTAATTTTACAGGCAGCCTGAAATGAAAGTACTGATATTTATTATTATATTGATAATATTGCAATTTTTAGCGTATAACTTTGTGCGCGTGTTGATGTGGCAACTGAATATTCATCAACAACGAGCGCGTAAATGGTTGATGATAGGCGTATTTGTTTTGACCGATGGCATGTTGTTATTACACGCGTTTCGGTTGATAACCATTTTTCGGCTGACGGCGTCGTGGATGGTGGTGTTGTGGTTTGCGTTTTTGACGACTGCGGCGGTGGTCATATTGGCAAAAATATTGCGTAGAACGCCATTGTATCAACAGGATGCGTTGAAATTAAATCAGCATTTACGCCTGATTGCGCCCGTGATATTTGTCGGGATTTTGAGTTTGGCGGTTTATAATGCTTATGTGCCTGTTGTGAAACGGGTTTCGATTCAAATTGACAAGCCGATGGCAATGCCTGTTCGCATTGGCATGGTGGCGGATACGCATTTGGGGCGATTGGTGGGAGCGCGTCAATTAGATAAATTGGCAAATATTTTGCAAGCGGAACAAGTGGATATGGTCTTAATTCCGGGAGATGTGATGGACGATGACACGGTGGCGTACGATGCGGAAAATATGAAACCACATTTACAAAAAATTCGTGCGCCGTTGGGGGTGTATGCGACTTTGGGCAATCATGATTTGTTTGGGCATCAGCAAGAAATCACGCAGGCGATTCGTGATGCGGGCATCACGGTGTTACATGATGATGTGGTGAAAGTAGATAATCGCTTTTGGCTGGTGGGGCGTCCCGATAAATTGGACAGCAAACGCCTTGCCACCACCGATTTATTGAAACGTGTGAATGTGGCTGAACCCGTGTTTTTGCTTGACCATCGCCCTGATGATGTGAGCGCACACGCGCAATTACCGATTGATTTGCAAGTATCGGGGCATGTGCATAATGGGCAAGTGTTTCCGATTAATTTATTTGTTCGCGCCATCAATCGGATACATTATGGCTATGAGCAGATTCAGAACAGTCATTTTGTCGTTACTTCGGGATTTGGATTTTGGGGCGTGCCGTTTCGTTTGGCATCACAATCGGAAGTGTGGATTATTGATGTAAAAGGCAAATAATCATGTTTCAATTCAAACACATTCACAAACAATTTGGGCAAAAAATCATTGCCAATCAAATTGATTTAACCGTGCAAGCGGGCGAAATATTAGCCATTTTGGGGGCGAGCGGTAGCGGTAAATCCACTTTATTGCACATTGCCGCAGGTTTGCAACAGGCGGATGCTGGGGAAATTTGGTTAAATCAGGAAAATATCACGTTCAGGCAGCCTGAAAAGCGTCATATTGCGATGATGTTTCAAGATTTTGCCTTGTTACCGCATTTTAATGTTTGGGAAAATGTGGCGTTTGGATTGCGTTTGCGCGGCGTGGCGAAATCGGCGGCGCGTGAACAAGCGTATGATATGTTGGCAAAAGTTAAATTAGCCCATGTTCAAGACCGCCGAATTGACCAATTATCGGGTGGCGAGCAGCAGCGCGTGGCATTGGCGCGAGCTTTGGTGGTGCAGCCGAAATTATTATTGTTAGATGAACCGTTTTCCAGTTTGGACACCGCCTTGCGCCAACAATTACAGCAAGACATCGCCGCATTAATACGCGAACACCACATTCCCACCTTGCTCGTGAGCCACGACCCAGCCGAAGCCGCATTAAACGCTCAACACATCGCCCTGCTTGCCGATGGCAATATCATTCAATATGGTACGCCAGCCGAATTATTTGAACGTCCCGTTTCGGCGCAAGCGGCGCGATTGCTCGGCTGCTTAAACGTGCGCGATGACGTGTGGATTCCACCGCAAGCCATTGAATGGGTGCAACAAGGCGGAACGGAATGCGACATCATTCACACCTTCAGGCAGCCTGCGGCGTGGCGCATCACGTTGATTCATCCGCAATGGGGCGAATTGATTGCCTTTCGCCAACATTTACCTGAAACCATGCGTTGTCGAGTTGATGTGAATACAGATTTATTCATTCACTTTTAGGTAGTCTAAAGGTTTTAACATATTCATTGACAAAATGAAAAACATATCATACCCATTGATGACCGTGTCTAAATGACATGATGCTGCGACAATTTAAGTTTAGACATGATACAATAACATTATTTTTTCGCGCCCATTTTTCAGGCAGCCTGAAAAGTGTTGGTAAAATCATACAAGTTATTCCACATATTAAATTTTTGACATTGGAACGAACATGACCGACCCTATCCAAAAAACGGACGCAACCAAATTGCCTGTAGAAGAAACCCTAAAACTGGATTTGGCTGCTGGCTCATCTGAACCATTTTCTGATAACTTGCTTGATGATGCAGATGATTTTCTTGCACCGTCTGCCAATGCGCGTTCCAGCGATGATATTTTGCATACTTATAGCCTAGACAACGACCTCTCTGCTGATGAATTAGACGATATGGAAGAAATTGATGGCGATGCTTTATTGAGTGAAATGGATGATATTGAAGCAGAATTATTGGCATTGCGCCAACAATTAGAAGCTGAAACGCAAAGCGAGTCCCATATTGAAGAAGACGAAGCATTGGTCGAAGATGCCCATGATGAATTACTGGATACCCCATCAAGCCATCACAACTTGACCCATGAACATGAAACGGTGGTTGTTGAAGAACAAACAAACGATGGCAACACAGAACCTGAAGAATTAGATTCATTTGCCGCATTTGCAGAAGAATTATTTGAAGCAGCCGATACAGGTGATTACGGCGTCAATAGCCAACGTTTCAAACCTGATGATTTTGACGTTGCCAGTGAGACCGAAGAAATTGCGCCTGTCCAAATCGATGAAAATGAATTAGAAGTGATTGATGGTTCTGATTTAGAAGCATTGTTTAATTTAAGCGATGAATACACGCCGACTGTTGCCAATCACAACAGCTTTTTAGCCGATGCCGCTCAATTAGAAGAGCAAGAAGAGCTGCCTAATTTATTGCCAGAAACCGAAGAATTTTCGCTGGAAGAAGAAACATATACGGCTATTGAACCAATGGATAATTTGGTTTTAGAAGATGATGAACCCGAATTAAGCGCACAAATGGCAGCCGCTTTAGATGACATCGAATTGGATTTAAATGCAGAATCTGAATCTGAACCGATTTCGAATGTCCCTGCATCATCAGATGCCATCACGTTGGATGACGAATCGCCAGCGCAACCTGTTGCGTCTGCTGTTTCTACACCAAACACATCAACAGGTTTGGATTTGAGTGATGATGGCGATGACCCGATGGCTTGGTTGACCAAAATGAAAAATGAAATGGCAAGTAAATTTGACATTAATATTGACCAAGAAGCGGCTGCATTAAATAACGCCAATTTAGACCATCTATATGATGATTTAGAAGAATTTGATGACCAACAAGCCAATTTGGGCGAAAACTTAAATCAATTACCTGAATTTGACGAAAGCCAATTGGCTCAAGAAACGGCTGCTTCTGATGATGTGATTTCAGTAGATAGTTTAGATGACATCATGACGTTTGATGATGAACCTGTGGTGAAACGTCCTATGACGACTGCATTAACAGGTAAATCCGTTGAAGAAGTGTTGAATTTAAATGTTCATACATCTGAAACGCGTGAAATCAATACCGATATCAGCTTGGATGACATTTGGGCGGACAACAATCCTGCTACGGTGAAAGTGGATTTGACTGCCGCGCCATTAGACGAAACCGAATTGGAAGTATTTGATGAAAGTACATTATTTGGTTCGACTACCCATGCTGTTGCAGGTGAAAACATTGATTTGGAATTAGATTTTAGTGCCAACACGCTGCCTGAAACAGAATCCATTGATTTATCAAATGAGTTGGTAGAAACAGAAGTGGTAGCATTGGCTGACCACTCATCTGCAACCCAATCAGAGGATTTGCCTGTTCAAACCACTGAAACGGCAACGGTTGATGATGTATCCGAAACGCGCCATGAAAATGACATTGATGAAACCATTGACACAGCAGAAACGGCAGTAGAGCAGGACGTTTTTGATACAGAAGTTGATTTCACCAATATTGTGGCTGAATTGCCTGCAGAAGCATTAGAAGACGTTTCTACCGATTTAAATGATTTGGAACGTGTGGCGGCTGAAATTACCGATATGGAAGATTTTGTACCGCCCAAAACCAAATTAATGGAATTGATGGAGGCGGAACAACAAGCCAATAATTGGGACGAAGTTACCATTACCGATGAAACCGTAGAAATGGCGTCCACTCAAGAAGTCGAATTGGATTTAAATGCCAATTCTGACCATGACGAGATGTTGAGTGTGGATGAGGCGGTGGCGTTGGTTGAACCCGCGACTGAACCTGAACCAGAATCTCATTCTGTGTTGGAAACCATCACGGAAACGGTTACCGAATGGGAACACGGCGCGGAAGAATGGGCGCAAGGCATGGCTCACGCCGTCAAAGAAAAAGCAGAAGAGCTGGAAATGCGCGCCGAAATTTTGGCTCATGAAGTGGGCGATGCGCTGAAGCACGCTGAAGAATGGGTGGAGGATTTCACCGATGCCTTGGCGGACAAAGCAGAAGAATTGGAAATGCGCGCTGAAATTTTGGCGCATGAAGTGGTGGATAATGCCAAAGAAATGTTGCATTTGTCTTCTGATGCGGATACTGAAGCATCATCAGATGTGATGGCTGATGCCGAGGAAATCAGTCTGGATGAATTAGACGCAATGTTGCAGGCGGATGCTGAATTGGATGTTGCGCCACAAATGATGGAAGCAGACACGCTGCCTGAAACGGTAGCGATAGAAGCTGAACCGATTGCCGAAACGGTGGTAGAAAATGTGGAAACCGTTGTTGAGACTGCGCCTGTTGTGGCGGCGGTTGATGTGGCGGAATCGGTAGCACCTGAAACATCTGAAGAATCATCTGTGGTGCCTGAAGTGGCGGCTGCGGCAGCAGTTGCAACGGTGGCAGCAACGGCATTATCGGCAGAAGATGTGGAGGCGGATAAGCGTGGTTGGGCGAGTCGTTTGAAAGCTGGTTTGACGAAATCGCGTAATCAGATGGCGAAATCGTTGGCTGGTGTGTTTGGCGGCGGCAAAATTGATGAAGATTTGTACGAGGAATTGGAAACCACGTTATTAATCAGCGATATGGGTATTGAGGCAACCGAGCAGTTGATGAAAGAGGTTCGCAATCGTGTGTCGTTGAAAGGTTTGAAAGATGGGGCGGAATTACGCGCGGCATTGAAAGATGCGGTGTATGATTTGTTGAAACCATTGGAAAAACCGTTGGAAATTCCGAATAATGGTCAGCCGTTTGTGATTATGATGGCGGGCATTAATGGCGCAGGCAAAACGACTTCTATTGGCAAATTGGCGAAATATTTCCAAGCGCAAGGTAAATCGGTGATGTTGGCGGCGGGCGATACGTTCCGTGCGGCGGCGCGTGAGCAGTTGCAGGAATGGGGTGCGCGTAATGGTGTTACGGTGATTTCGCAAGCATCGGGCGACAGCGCGGCGGTGTGTTTTGATGCGGTAGAATCGGCAAAAGCGAAAGGCATTGATGTGGTGTTGGCGGACACGGCTGGTCGTTTACCTACGCAGTTGCATTTGATGGAAGAGATTAAGAAGGTAAAACGTGTCTTGCAAAAGGCGATGCCTGATGCGCCACATGAGATTATGGTGGTATTGGATGCGAATATTGGTCAGAATGCGATTAATCAGGTGGTGGCGTTTGATGATGCGTTGGGTGTAACGGGCTTGATTGTCACGAAGTTGGATGGTACGGCAAAAGGTGGCGTATTGGCGGCTTTGGCAAGCAGTCGTCCGATTCCTGTGCGTTATATTGGCGTGGGTGAGGGCATTGATGATTTGCGTCCGTTTGATGCGCGTGCGTTTGTTGATGCGTTGTTAGATGAGTGATGTGGGGCTGGTGGTCTGAATGTTGTGAAGTGAATCGTTCGGCTGCCACTCACTTAAGAGTGGGTATGGCGGCGATACGCCATGTTCCCGTTCACAATAGGCAATGCTTTATGTGTCGTCCTGTGTGTTGAAATTGCAAAAAGGCAGGCAGCCTGAAATGCCATTTTTGAATCAATAGGCTGCCTGAAACGTGGATGTTTCAGGCAGCCTGTTTTATTTTTGAAAGGATAATATGATGCAAGCAGTAACTTTGAATTATATTACGGAAGCTGGGGTGTCGCTCAACAGCCGTTTGTATTTGCCTGATGGGGTAACGGATGAGTCTGTGGGCGAATTTCCTGCCGTGCTGGTGTTTCCTGAATGGTGGGGGTTGAGCGACCATGTGCAGGAACGGGCGCAGGCGTTGGCGAAGTTGGGTTATGTGGCTTTGGCGGTGGATATGTATGGCGAGGGGCGCATTACCAGTGATGCGAGCGTGGCAAATGAGCGGATGTCGGAATTATTGCAACATCCTGATTTGTTAGCGGAACGGATTGAGTTGGCATACAATAATTTACGCGCAGTGGCGGAAGTGAATCCGAATAAGATGGCGGCGATTGGTTTTTGTTTTGGCGGTCGTGTGGTGTTGCAGATGGCTCGTGAGGGTTTGGATTTACGTTCGGTGGTGAGTTTCCATGGTTTTGTAACGACGGATAAGCCTGTTCAAAAAGGTATGGTGCAAGCAGCCATTTTGGTGGAACACGCTGAATTGGACAGTATGTGTACGTTGGATGATGTGGCGGCGTTCCGTGCGGAAATGGACGCAGCGCAGGTGGAATATCGGGTAGATGTATTGCCCAATGCGCGTCATGGTTTTACCAATCCGCAAGCGACGGAAAATGGTCAGCGTAACGGCGCGGATTTGGCGTATGACGCGGCAGCAGCGCAGCAGGCATGGGATAATGCGTTGGCGTGGTTGGCGCGGACATTGACGTAAGATTGTTTGATGGTCAAACATAAACGGTAGGCAGCTTGAAGAAGGTTTCAGGCTGCCTGTTTTGTATATTTATTCTACTGAAAATACGCGATTAACGCTGCCATTATGTTCAATTGCCATGATGTTCAGGCTGCCTTTTTTCTCTTCGCCCATACCAGGGGAATGAATGGGCATACCAGGTAATGCAATGCCTTTGATATCAGGTTGTTCACGCATCAATTTTTCAATGGCGGCTATTGGCACATGACCTTCTACCACATACTTGCCCACTTGTACGGTATGACAACTTGCGCCTTGTTCCGTACCGAATTTTTGGCGAATGTCGGTCATATTGGGTTCGGTAATGACTTCTACTTGTGCGCCATGTTGGCGTAGATAATCGGCATACGCGCCGCAACAACCGCAATGAGCGTCTTTATGTACAATCATTTTGGGTAATGAATTGTTTGGCGTAATTTGGGTTTGATTGGTGCTGGCAGCGATAGCGGACGCAACGGCGATTGATGGTTCAGAAGCTGCGGTTTGAGCAGGGGAATGCGGTGAACATGCTACCAATGTCATGTTTGCTAATGTGAATGCGATAAAATGCCATGATTTCATGGTTAATCCTTTCAAATAGATTGGGCTAGTGAATGAATGATGTTAAGATAAACCCTAACCATGGGTTAAGGTCAAGAGAAATGAGATTGAAAAAAATGAATATTAGCCAAGTAGCACAACAAACAGGTTTATCCGCCAAACAAATTCGCGATTATGAAAAATATGGCTTGCTGCCCAAAACAGCACGGACATTAGCAGGTTATCGTGATTATCAAGATGCTGATGTACAACGTTTGCGTTTTATTCGTCATGCGCGGGAAGTGGGATTTTCTTTGGCACAAATCGCGCAATTATTACAATTACAAGATAATCCACACCGCCAAAGCCGTGATGTGAAACAATTAACAGCACAACATATTGCTGAATTAAACCAAAAAATTAATGTTATGATTGAAATGCGTAATCAGTTGCAAACATGGCATGATGAGTGTGCAGGAAATGAACACGCATCATGTTGCATTTTAGAAGGATTGGCAGCAATTGAATTGAAATAGGTTGCCATTTTTGTCACTTTTTTTTCATAGGGTAGATTTGATATCTGCCCTTTTTTAATTATTTTTAAAATTAATTCAATTAATTATAAAATTATCTCCATTATTTTTTCTTCTTAAGTTTCGCTTAACTTTCATCTGTTTTAATACACCTCATAGCAAAGCAGTTAGCTGTTTCGTTAGTCATTCCCCCATACAAAAAAACTTTTTTATACAAGGAACAACTTCATGTTGAAACAAACCGTATTCGGCGCCATCGCTGCCATCATTTCCGTATCGGCATTTGCTGAAACGCAATGCGTGGCTTACCCACAAAACCAACGCATTGAGCCAACCAAATTCCAAGCTCAATTAAAACAACAAGGCTACCAAATCAAAAAATTCAAAGTAACCAAAGGCAACTGTTACGAAATCTACGGCAGAAACAAAGCAGGTCAAAAAGTGGAAATCTACTTTGATGCCAAAACAGGCAAACCTGTAAAAAGCGAAATTGACGATTAATTAAAAAAATACACACACACATCAGCGTAGCGATGCAGTTTGCCACAGTTTCAGGCAGCCTGAAATCGCTACGAACATTTGAAACACAATCAAGAAAGACACATCATGAACACCACACCCACCGCCCAAACCGTTAAAGTATGGGATTTGCCTGTACGCTTATGCCATTGGGGCTTGGCAGCTTGCGTGATTGCCAACTTGCTGATTACCGAAGACGGCAGCGACATTCATCAATACGTTGGTTACACGGCGGTGGGGATTGTGGCGTTTCGCACCTTGTGGGGCTTGATTGGCACGAAACACGCGCGATTTAGCGATTTTTTCCCTACGCCCACGCGCTTGTATCGTCATATGACGTCCCTATTTCAGCCAGCCAGTCCCGAACACGAAAGCCAACATTTAGGGCATAACCCATTGGGCGCATTGATGATGTTGGCATTATGGGGTGTGATGATTGGCTTGAGCATGAGCGGTTACATGATGGGTTTAGAAGCATATTGGGGCGATGAAATGCTGGAAGAAATCCACGAAATTCTAGCCAACAGCTTATACCCCTTGATAGGTTTGCACATTTTGGCGGCGGTGGCGATGTCGTACTGGAGCAAAATCAACTTGGTTAAAGCCATGATTACAGGCAACAAAACCTTGCCGAAATGATAGTCGTTCAGAATTGAAATAGGACAAGGCGACAGCGACCGCCGTGTACAAATAGTACATAAGGGAGCTGGCAACGCGGTACTATTTCAATTATGAAGGACTATAAAATTAAAGCACCCAAAAGGACATTGATTTACAATGTCCTTTTGGCGTTTGTAGCGTTTTCAGGCAGCCTGAATTGTGTACGCGGTTATTTTGACGGGAACGCGCGTCTTGCCGCGCACCACGCTTTTAGGTTTGTGGCGCGGAATGGGGCGTTCTTCGTAGTTTAGATTGGGCGTTTCAGGCAGCCTGAAAGTCCTAATAAACGGTAATTAGGAATAAGATAGATGAAATTTTCAATAACCGATATAGAAGTGAATAAGTATGATTTAGTTGATAACATTGGGTGGGTTCACCCAAAAAATATTATAGGTTATGATATTGAAGAACTCAAAAAATACAATTTTAATCGTATCAATAATACTTTCATTGAAATTGAGATTAAATATGATGAAGTAATTTACGATTATATGGAAGAGTGTTTTCTTGCTAATCCTAGGGGCTGATGACAATTAGTCTATAATTTCAACCAAATCAAAGAACAAGCTAATGCAACCGTACTTTCATAATTACGC
>JBHARQ010000101.1:0-4934 GCA_041831015.1 Simonsiella sp.
CTTGAATGGACTGGCGTGGCATATGATGCTCAAGCGATGAAACTTGCTGACACCAAAACGCCTGAATATTTAGCCTTAAACCCACAAGGGGCAGTCCCTTTATTGGTTGATGGTGAATTTGTTTTACCGCAAAACGTTGCTATTTTAAGCTATTTAGATGAAAAATTCCCAAATGCAAACTTGTTTGGTAGTCGTACTGCTGAAGGTCGTGCAACGGCAATGCGTTGGCTGACCTTTTTAAATGGCGATGTTCACAAAGCCTTTGGTGCATTGTTCCATTTACCTGCCTATGTACAAGATGAGCAATTTAAAGCTGATATGCAAAATCATGCACGCAGTGAAATTTTGCGTATGCTTGCCCAAACTAACACTCGTTTAGCAACACAAGATTATTTAGCGGAAAATATTTCTGTGGCTGATGTGTATTTATATGTGTTATTGCGTTGGTGCAAAAGCTTAAAATTAGACTATAGCGAATTGGCGAATTTAGAGCCATTCTACAACCGTATTGGTGAAAATGCAGGCGTAAAAGCGGTATTGGCGGAGGAAGGCTTACAACCTTAGGACAAATCATATCAGGATAACTCATGACAGATACTCCTTATACCGTCATTGATAATCAAGCATTAAGCCGTTTTGAAATTCATGTTGATGGTTTTATTGCATTTGAAGATTATCAAATTTTTGATGGTGGTATTGCCTACACCCACACCGAAGTGCCTAAAGAATTAGGCGGTCGTGGTATTGCTAAATTTTTAATCAAAACCATTTTAGATGATGCTCAAGCCAAAGGCTTAAAGGTCAAACCTGTTTGCCCGATGGTGCGTGCCTTTATTGAAAAAAATCCAGAATATCAAGCCAATACCGTACCATATCCTGCTTGATAAATTTGTTATAACTTATTAATTTAATTGGAGATTTTATGAAAAAGTTACTTTTATCATTGGTATTAGCAACTGCTACTGGCTCTGCTGTGGCAGCCACTTATGACATTGACCCCTTTCACACCAATGCTCGCTTTGCCATTGACCATTTTAACACCAGTACCAATGTCGGCGGATTTTATGGCTTGACTGGCACGGTGGAATTTGACGCACAAAAACGCACAGGCAGTCTGGACGTCACCATTCCTGTGACTAGCCTACAAACAGGCTCTAAAGAGTTTACGCATCATTTGCAATCAGCAGATTTGTTTCATGCGGAAAAATACCCTGAAATGCGTTTTGTATCCACCAAATTCAACTATGTGGGTAAAAAGCTAAAATCGGTTGACGGCAAGCTTACTTTATTGGGCAAAACTCAGCCAGTACGCCTATATGCCAATAAATTCAACTGCTATGATAGCCCCATGCTTAATAAACAAGTCTGCGGCGGTGATTTTACCACCACGCTTGACCGCACGCTGTGGGGCATGAATTATCTGGTTGATGTGGGTATGAGTAAAAACGTCAAAATTGACATTCAAATTGAAGTAGCAAAACAATAAGCTTTGATTTTTGTATTTAGCGTGTTTGGATTGATTTTCCAAACACGCTTTTTTATTAAAATTAGGGGAAATTTTATCGCATGCTATGGTACACTAAGCTTAAAAATAACATCTCTCAAACAATTTAATTGTTTTTGCTTTATACCCATAGGAAATCCCCATGAACCACTCTGTTCACAACAAGCTCATCTCATTTATCTGGAGCATTGCGGACGACTGCTTACGCGATGTCTATGTGCGTGGCAAATACCGCGATGTGATTTTGCCGATGGTGGTGTTACGCCGTTTGGATACCTTGCTTGAGCCGAGCAAAGAAGCAGTTTTGGAAGAAGTACGCTTTCAAAAAGAAGAATTGGGCTTTACCGAATTAGATGGGCAACCGTTACAAAACACCACAGGCTATGTGTTTTACAACACGTCAAAATGGACGCTGAAAAGCCTGTACGACACCGCCAGCAACACGCCACAATATTTATTGGCAAACTTTGAAGAATATTTGGACGGATTTAGCGACAATGTCAAAGAAATCATTGCTTGCTTTAAATTGCGTGAACAAATCCGCCATATGTCGCATAAAAATGTGTTGCTTGCTGTGATTGAAAAATTTATTTCGCCTTACATCAATCTCACGCCACACGACAAACAAGACCCAGACGGCAATAAATTACCTGCTTTGACCAATTTGGGCATGGGCTATGTTTTTGAAGAGCTGATTCGCAAATTCAACGAAGAAAACAACGAAGAAGCAGGCGAACACTTTACCCCACGCGAAGTGATTGAACTGATGACCCATTTGGTATTTGACCCGATTCAAACACACATTCCAGCCGTGATTACCATTTATGACCCTGCTTGCGGTAGTGGTGGTATGCTGACCGAATCACAAAATTTTATTGAAGAAAAATATCCGCTTGGTAGCGATTCCAGTCGCAGTATTTATCTGTTTGGCAAAGAAATTAACGATGAAACCTATGCCATTTGTAAATCGGATATGATGATTAAAGGCAATAATCCTGAAAACATCAAAGTCGGCTCAACGCTTTCAACCGACACATTCCAAGGGCAACGCTTTGATTTTATGTTGTCCAACCCGCCTTACGGCAAAAGCTGGAAAAGTGATGAAGGCTATATCAAAGACGGCAACAGCGTTATTGACGACCGCTTTAAAGTGCCATTGCCTGATTATTGGGGCAATGTAGAAACGGTGGACGCCACCCCACGCAGTAGCGATGGACAATTACTGTTTCTCATGGAAATGGTCAATAAAATGAAATCGCCAACCGACAACCGCATCGGCAGTCGTGTGGCATCGGTTCACAATGGTTCTAGTTTGTTTACAGGCGATGCAGGTTCAGGCGAAAGCAATATCCGCCGTTACATTATTGAAAATGATTTGCTTGATGCGATTGTGCAATTACCCAACAATTTATTCTACAACACAGGCATTACCACTTACATTTGGTTGCTCAATAATAATAAACCTGAACAGCGTAAAGGCAAAGTGCAACTGATTGATGCCAGCCTACTATTCCGCAAATTGCGTAAAAATTTGGGCGACAAAAACTGCGAATTTGCCCCTGAACACATTGCCGAAATCACGCAAAATTATTTGGCATTTACCGCTCAAAACCGCCAAAACGATGAACACGGCGAACCGATGGGCATTGCATCACAAATTTTTAATAATCAAGATTTTGGTTATTACAAAATGACCATTGAACGCCCTGACCGCCGTTCCGCTCAATTTACGGCAAACAATATTGCCAGTTTGCGTTTTGACAAATCGCTGTTAGAGCCTATGCAATATTTATACGGCAAATATGGCGATGCGGTCTATCAAGCCGACAGCCTGAAAAGCACCGACAAAGAAATCACCGCTTGGTGTGAAGAACAAGGCATTGCCCTAAACAACAAAGCCAAAAGCAAATTGCTTGATGTGAAAACATGGCAAAAAGCCCAAACGCTTTACCAAACCGCCCAATTATTGCAGGCTGAATTTGGCGAAACGCAATTTGATGATTTTAATGAATTAAAACAACGAGTAGATAAAACACTTAAAGAGAAATCCATTAAATTATCCGCCAGCGAAAAAAATACGATTTTAAGTGCGGTCAGTTGGTACAACGAAACGGCAGAAAAAGTCATTAGCAAAACCGTAAAATTAAGTGCCAATGAAATCAGCGAATTATGCAACCGCTATCAATGCACGGCTTCACAATTAGCCGATTTTGGCTACTACCCCACAGGCAAAGCAGGCGAATTTGTGCAATATGAGCCAAGTAGCGATTTACGCGACAGCGAATCTGTACCGCTCACACAAGCCATTCATGCCTATTTTACAGCCGAAGTGAAACCGCATATTGATGAAGCGTGGCTGAATATGGATAGTATCAAAATTGGCTATGAAATCAGCTTTAACAAATATTTTTACCGCCACAAACCTTTACGTACGTTGAGCGAAGTGGCAAAAGATATTTTGGCGTTGGAAAGTCAAGCTGATGGTTTGATTAGTGAAATTTTGGCGGATTAAATCGTAAATTAATTTCAGGCAGCCTGAAACATACAGCAAATAACCGATATGATGTTTTTCAGGCAGCCTGAACACCAAACACAGATTTAAAGGTAAACAAATGAACCGATACGACAGCTATAAAGATTCAGGTGTGGCATGGTTGGGCGAAGTGCCGAGCCATTGGGAAATAAAGAAAATGAAATATTTATTTAGAGATGTCTCAATTAAAAATAAGCCCAATGAAACACTTTTATCTGTTACACAGGATAGAGGCGTTATTCCTAGAAACTGGATTGATGGTAGAGTTGTAATGCCATCAGGAAATTTAGATACTTTTAAATTTATAGAAAAAGGAGATTTTGCAATTAGTTTGCGTTCTTTTGAAGGTGGATTGGAATTTTGCCATCATAATGGAATTATTAGTCCTGCATATACTGTTTTGAAATACAATAAAAATCATCTAATTGATTTATATTATAAATTTTTATTTAAAAGTAAAAAATTTATTTCAGAATTACAAATATCCGTTGTTGGCATTAGAGAAGGGAAAAATATTTCTTATGAAGAACTTCAATATTCCTATTTACCTATTCCACCATTATCCGAACAAACCGCCATCGCCCAATATTTAGACAACAAAACCGCTAAAATTGACCGTGCCATAGAATTAGAACAACAGCAAATTGAATTACTGAAAGAACGCAAACAAATTGTGATTCAAACTGCCGTAACGCGTGGCTTAAATCCCGATGTTGCTTTAAAAGATTCGGGCGTGGAATGGTTGGGCAAAGTGCCTGAACATTGGGAAGTTAAAAAATTGAAATATTTAGGTAATGCAATAATTGGGCTAACTTATTCACCAGACGATTTATGTGATGAATCAGAGGGTATTTTAGTAGCAAGGTCATCAAATATTCAAAATGGTCAATTTGTTTA
>JBHARQ010000102.1:0-14434 GCA_041831015.1 Simonsiella sp.
ATCCATAGAATATTAGATTGGGCTGCCGAAGGGGTAAACGATATTCCTATTTCATTATCTCCTTTAATGTTTGAGGTATTCATAGCTTTTCCTATTCGCTTCTTACAAATAAATAAGACCTAATTAAAGACCTTTTAATTATCTCATTAAAAGATATTTAATGTCAAATAATAAAAATTGGCTCACATAAAGTACTATTTAGGCACAAACTAATACTACTGCTCTACGGAGAACGCACCGTTCCGCGCCACAAACCCAAAAGCGTGGTGCGCGGCAAGACGCGCGTTCCCGTCAAAATAACCGCACACGATATTTCAGGCAGCCTTTCAAGACACGACAAACATGGAACGGCGACGGCTCGTCGCCAATATGTTTTGAATTTCATGAAAATTAGATATTGAATGTATTGGGAATATGGCGACGAGCCGTCGCCGCTCCAGTTTTGTCGTGTACCCAAAGGCTGCCTGAAACCACATATAAGCCAAACCTATAATCTAAATTCACAAAAATTCTTTCCTTTTGCGCCCTAATTCCCATAAAGTAAAACCAAACTCACAATAGGAACGCAAAACCATGTCCAACGAAACCCCAAAACTCTCCGATAACGAACGCCTGAAAGGGCAAAGCGATTACCTGCACGGCACGATTGCCAAAGACTTGGGCGAACAACTCACAGGTGGCTTTCAAGGCGATAATTTCCAGCTTATCCGCTTTCACGGTATGTATGAACAAGACGACCGCGACATTCGCGCCGAGCGTTTGGAACAAAAATTAGAGCCGAATAAAAATGTAATGTTGCGTTGTCGTTTACCGGGGGGCATTATCAGCCCGAAACAATGGCTGGGCATTGACCAATTCGCCAGCGAACACACGCTGTACGGTTCTATCCGCCTGACGAACCGCCAAACCTTCCAATTTCATGGCGTGTTGAAACACAATATCAAGCCCATGCACCAATGGTTACACGCGCTGGGTTTGGATTCCATCGCCACCGCAGGCGATGTGAACCGCAATGTGTTGTGTACGTCCAATCCCGTAGAAAGCGCGTTGCACCGCGAAGCATACGAATGGGCGAAGAAAATCAGCGAACATTTGTTGCCGAAAACCACCGCTTACGCAGACATTTGGCTGGACGGTGAAAAAGTTGCCAGCACCGAAACCACGCCCGCCACGCCCTTGAAAGACACCGTGAAAAGTGGCGACAGCACCGAACCCGTATTAGGCAAAAATTATTTGCCACGCAAATTCAAAACCACCGTTGTCATTCCACCGCACAACGATGTGGATTTACACGCCAACGATTTGAATTTTGTGGCGATTGGCGAAAACGGACGTTTGGTCGGCTTTAATGTGTTGGTCGGTGGCGGTTTGTCTATGGAACACGGCAACCACAAAACCTATCCGAATACCGCCGTAGAATTTGGTTTCGTGCCATTGGACAAAACCTTGGACGCGGCAGCCGCAGTCGTTTCCGTACAACGCGATTGGGGCAACCGCAGCGACCGTAAAAACGCCAAAACGCGCTACACCTTGCAAAATCACGGCATTGACAACTTCATTGCCGAAGTAGAAAAACGCATGGAAGCGAAATTTGAGCCAATCCGCCCCTATGAATTTACCGAACGTGGCGACCGCATTGGTTGGGTGCAAGGCGAAGATGGCAAATGGCATTTGACCCTGTTTATTGAAAACGGACGTTTGCTGGATTATCCCGACCGCCCCTTGAAAACAGGTATTCGCAAAATTGCCGAAGTCCACAAAGGCGATTTCCGCTTAACCGCCAATCAAAATCTGATTGTGGCGTATGTGGACGAAGCCGACAAAGCGCACATTGAGCAAATTGCGCGTGAACACAAATTGATTGATGAGCGCGTAACCAAGCAACGCGAATACAGCATGGCGTGTGTGTCTTTGCCCACTTGTCCGTTGGCAATGGCGGAAGCGGAACGCTTTTTGCCAACTTTCATTGACCAAGTTGATGGTTTAATGGCAAAACATGGCATGGCAGACGAACACATTATTTTGCGCGTAACGGGTTGTCCGAACGGTTGCGGTCGCGCCATGATTGCGGAAATTGGTTTGGTGGGCAAAGCGGTGGGTCGCTACAATTTACACACGGGCGGCAACCGCGCTGGCACACGCATTCCGCGCTTGTTCAAAGAAAACATCACCGAAGCGGAAATTTTGGCGATTTTGGATAACTGGATTGGCGATTGGGCGCAAAATCGTTTGGAAAATGAATGTTTTGGCGATTTCGCGGTACGCACGGGCATTGTAAAACCTGTGTTGGACGCGCCACGCGATTTTTGGGCGAATTAATTGATTTGAAATAAGAAAAATGTGTAACGCGAAATAATTGCGTTACACATTTTTTTAGTTTCAGGCTGCCTGAAAGTACACGACAAAATTTAAATCATGCCACATGGAACGGCGACGGCTCGTCGCCAATATTTTGAATTTGATGAGAATTAAATTAGTGGTGCGTTTGAAATATGGCGACGAGCCGTCGCCGCTCCATTTTTGTCGTGTACCGAAAGGCAGCCTGAAAATCGTATGCGGTTATTTTGACGGTGAACACGGCGTCTTGCCGCCGCACCCACGCTTTGGGTGGCTGGCACGGAACGGTTGGCACTTCGTCATCAAAACATTTCAGGCTGCCTGAAATTCAGGCAGCCTGTTTTTATTATCAATAAGCGAACTTATTGTTTGTGAAGAAACGAATATTGATTAACCCGCAGGACGTTGTTTGGTTTTCATAAACAACATCAAAATCGCGGCAATGCCCAGCATCACACCAGCCATCGTAATCGCATTACCGGGGTTGCTACCCAATAAGTTTTTATAAATCGCACCAAAAGTCAAAGTTTGGATAAACATCGGAATTACAATCATCATATTGATGATACCCATGTAAACACCGTAACGCTCTTTAGGCACTTCCGCCACCGCAATCAAGAATGGCACACCCATAATAGATGCCCAAGCCACGCCCAAGCCCACCATTGGCACAAACAACAAGAATTTATTGGTAATGTGAGGGAAAATCATCAAACCAATCGCTGCTGCAATCAAAGCCACCGCGTGAACATATTTCGCAGCATATTTACGCGTTAAAGCCATCAAACCAAATGCTGCAATAAACGTTACAATATTATAAGAACCATTTACCCAGCCCGTCCAAGCTGCTGCTTGTTCATAAGCGGCTGATTTCACATCAGTTACACCCCAAACCGATTGAGCAACAGACAACGAAACAAATTGCCAGTAAATAAACAACGCATACCATTGGAACAAATACACCAAACCCAAATAACGCAATGGTTTAGGCATTTCCACAATCGCTGAACCAATGTCTTTCAACGCATTGCCAAAACCAGATGGTTTGGCACGAATGGCAGCAATCTCTTCTTGTGATAATTGATTTTCAGGCGTAGAAATCACAGAAACCAATACCGAACCAATCGAACAAATCGCACCCACATAGAATGAACCATACACCCAATAAGGAATGCCTGATTCCGCTTTACCCGTAATCAACATTTGGAAAATCGGCATTGAAATCGCAGCTAGTGTTACCCCCAATCCCGTAAACACCGATTGCATCAAAAAGCCTTTATTTTGCTGCTCTGTTGGCAACGTATCGGCAACAAATGCGCGGTAAGGTTCCATTGCCGTATTATTAGAAATATCCAGTAACCACAGCATCAGCACCGCCATCCACAACGCCGTAACGTGCGGAAACAGGAACAACGCAATACTACAACCAATCGCACCCCACATAAAATACGGACGACGACGACCTGCAAACAAACCACGACCTTCTACCCAAGTGCGGTCACTCATCGCACCAATAATCGGTTGAACAATCAAACCTGTAATCGGACCTGCCAAACTTAAAATAGGCAATTGGTCTGGATTGGCTTCTAAAAATAGGTAAATAGGATTGACAGCATTTTGTTGCAAACCAAAGCTGAATTGAATACCGAAAAAACCGAAATTCATCAGCATGATTTGTCGCAGCGTCATTGAGACTTTCTGTGCGTTCATGATGTAAAAAACTCCATAAGGATTAAAAAAAACAAATTAATTAAATAATTTATTAGAGAAAAATAAGATATTTACTGCCCATATCGTGGCAACACAGATTGTCGCCATACGGTTTCGCCTTGTATTTTTCGTGGTAATAATGGGTTATTTTGATCATTTAATAATATTTGTACCGCTTGCCGTCCCATTTCCACATACGGTAATTCGGCAGTAGTGAGTGTGGGAAACAAAGTTTCGGCAATTTGGGTGTGGTTATCATATCCTGCCACTGAAATGGCTTCGGGGATTTTCACGCCCCGTGTTCGCAACATCCCATAAACACGCATTGCCATTTCATCATTGCCACAGCATAGTGCGGTGGGGGGATTGGGTTGATTTAATACTTGTTCTAATGCTTGCCATAAATCATTGATGTTGTTACTGCGGTCGGTATAGCCTGTCGCCACCAGTTTTTCATCAAAATTAATATGGGCTTCGGCAAGTGCGGCACGGTAGCCTGCCAATCGCAATTTGGTGGCGATGATGTGTTCAGGCAATGTGATGTATGCAATGCGCCGATGCCCTTTTGCCAGAATGCGGCACACTAATTCATATTGTCCAAATTGGTCATCGGGTAACACGGCTGGCGTGTTTTGCTTATCAAAGCAATTAAGCAATACCAATGGCATTTTGTATTCAGGCTGCATGGGTAATTCAATTTGCTGATGGAATTCCGATACATAAATCACGCCTTCTGCCCGATATTGTTGGAATAAGCGCATGAGCTTTGTAAAACCATCTGGTTGTCCGCCTGTGTTGGCGACCATTAAAATTTTGCCTGCATTGGTAGCGGCTTGTTGTGCGCCTTGTATGAGAAAGGTGTCGGGTAATCCGCGTACATCAACAGATTCTTCTTGATAATGAATCGCGCCTGTAATCACACCGATTAATCCTGAACGTTGTGAACGCAATGCGCGTGCGGCTGATGAAGGGATATAACCTAATTCTGTAATGGCTTTTTCCACCAATAATCGAGTGGATTCTTTGACAGGCGCATCGTTATTTAACACACGGCTGACGGTTTTCGGTGAGACACCAGCGTGTTTGGCTACATCATAAATGGTGGTCATCATTTCCCCTTTGTTCACGTCTTGTCGCGGTCATTGTCTAAAATGACATCGGTGTCATACCTGAATGAGCGCGATTTTAGTGCAACTTTTTATGAAAGACAAGCTGGTTTTATATTCAATGGCATCTTTTTGATGCAGCGCAAATGTTTCAATCTATGGGATAAGCTATTTGCATCAAAAAAAGGACGGATATAAAATCCGCCCCTACGAGTTGGGTGTTGCAAAGTCAGTGTATTTTTTGAGTTAAGTGCGGTAGTACATCGGGAACGCGCGTCTTGCCGCGCACCACGCTTTTGGGTAGGTGGCGCGGAATGGTGCGTTCTCCGTAGGTACGGTTAGCAATAGCGTAACCGTACGAATGTTTCTTTGACATTTCACACACATTCGTACGATTACGGCTTGCGTCTAATTGTATCTACGCGAGCTACCCAAAATACTTTTTTCATTTCAAATCAATTTGCGTTACATTGAATTATTCATGGCGAAAATAATGACAGGTAGCATGAAATCAGCCAATTAAGTGAGCATTCTGTTTTGTGAAGAAAACGCGCGAATAAGTAGGTCATGTTTTTGTGGAGACCAATCATCGTATTCATCAAATGGTGTCCACAAGTCAAACTGTTTTAGAAAGTCCCAATGTTCTGGATAGTCATTTAATGGTTGAATGGGCAACCATTCTTTGGGTATCCACATGCTATCCAATTCCAGCTCATAGCCACACCACCAAGCCAATTTGGCGTAAATGACCGCATGAGTGGCAATAAAGTGTTCAGTAAATGTGAATGCAAATTCATGATTGCGGATTCTGGCAACTTTTGGACTGGTCAATTCGGTTAAAACGCTTTCCATTCCTGCTTTATCGCCATTTGCCAAAGCCAAATAAAAACGATGGTCTATCAAGTATTTGCGGTCTCTTTTTAAATCCATGCTTAAAATTTGTTCACATCGTTGACGCAGTAAATCCCATTTATGATTTAATGCCAACAGCATTTGATAACCGTGAAAAGCAGGTTGCTTGGGATTATCGCGGTCTTTTTCTTCATCTGGTGTAATGTAATAGGGTAAAGTGTGTTGTCTATACCAATCAATAATTTCCGCGTTATCAGATAACAATGGCGAAAAAAACTTGTAGGCAGGAAACCATTCATAAGGTACATGCTGAAATACCATGCGTTCTAATTTGGCACCAATATAACACCACTCTTTAAAGGCAATTAAATTATGGTCTCTAAACCATGAAACAATGGCATTTGCATGTGCATAATTTACCATCATTCCAGTACAAAAATATACGTTACCTTTTTGTTGTGTGATGTAGTCAATGTCTATTTGGATACTTTCTCTAAATTCTGCATTTTTAATGACATGGTTTAATGCTGCTTGGTATGTTTCACTTTTAGTAATATCGGTCATGGCTTATCCTTTTTAGATTTTTGGGGCTTTGGTGTAGTTGGCTTAGGGCGTGTTTGAGAGTTAATGCGAACCAATTTCAGCAAGCGTAGATACAAGGTCGGATACTTGTATCCGACAATTTTTTGATTTTACATGAAAATGTTGGATTCAAGAATCCGCCCAGCCGACACTACGGAGAATGCACCGTCCCATGCCACTTACCCAAAAGCGTGGTGCGCGGCAAGACGCGCGTTCACCACAAAATAACCAACAAACAAAATTCAGGCTGCCTTTGAAGTTTTTTAGCACTTCAAGGCAGCCTGAAATCATCATTAGCGAATAATGCCACGTTTGGAGCTGTCAATAAATTCGCGCAAAATTTCTAATTCGTTGCTTTCTTGGCGCATTTCGGCAATTTTGGCTTTGGCGTCAGTCAAACTCAAATCTTGCATGTAAATGGCTTTGTAGGCTTTTTTGACGTTGGCGATTTGTTCGGCAGTAAATCCGTTGCGGCGCATGCCTTCGCTGTTCAAACCCGCAGGCTCGGCACGGTAACCCGACGCCATAAAATATGGTGGCACATCTTTATGCACACCCGCCGCAAACGCAGTCATGGCATACGCGCCAATGCGGCAAAATTGGAAAATCAAAGTGTAGCCACCCAATACGACATAATCGCCTACTTCAACGTGTCCTGCCAAGCTGGCGTTGTTGGCGAAAATGGTATGGTTGCCCACCACGCAGTCGTGCGCCAAATGGACATACGCCATCAACCAGTTGTCATCGCCCACGCGGGTTTCGCCAATGCCTGTAACCGTGCCTGTGTTGAAAGTCGTGAATTCGCGAATGGTGTTGCGATTGCCGATGATGAGTTTGGTGGGTTCATCGCGGTATTTTTTGTCTTGTGGCTGTGCGCCCAAGCTGGCGAATTGGAAAATTTTGTTGTCTTCGCCAATGGTGGTGTGTCCTTCAATCACAACGTGTGAGCCAATTTCGGTGTTCGCGCCAATTTGTACATTCGCGCCAATTATGCTGTATGCGCCAACTTTGACGCTGCTGTCCAGTTCGGCTTTGGGGTCAATAATCGCGGTGGGGTGGATGAGGGTCATGATGTTTCCAATCAATTTATTTGCAAAAAAGGAAGAGACAGAATAAACAAATTCGCCCACACACGCAATTCATTTTCTGATGTGGCATGATTGACGTTTTGCCACACTTTCAGGCTGCCTGAAATGAAAATTCCCACCATCACACGCATTTTTATTTTACAATAAGTGGTTTTTAACATTTCTTTGCAAAACTCATACACAGGTGTCATCATGACCGAACCGAAACAAGAAAAAAAACGTCTCAGCCTCATTTGGCAAATCATCATTGGTTTAATCATTGGAGCGGCGATTGGACAACACGCCAATTATGTGATTAATACGCCCAACACAGGTTTTAATCCCGATACCGCCAAAACCATTGTCAATTTAATTGGCATTTTAGGCGATTTATTTGTGGGCGCATTAAAAGCCGTTGCGCCATTTCTCGTCTTTGTATTGGTTACGTCTGCTGTGTCCAAACACAATCATGGCGTGAAAACCAATATTCGCCCTATTCTGTTTTTATATTTATTGGGAACATTTGGCGCGGCGGTGGTGGCGGTGATTGGTAGTTTCATGTTCCCCAGCACGCTGACTTTGGTGGGTGCAGACCAAGTGAATGTAACGCCACCTGAAGGCATTGGCGCGGTATTGAAAAATTTATTGATGAATTTGGTGTCCAATCCATTTGCATCATTGGTCAATGCCAATTATATGGGGATATTATTCTGGGCAATTTTGCTGGGCTTGGCATTGCGCCGCGCCTCACAAGCCACTTTGGATATGATTCATGATGTCTCTGATGCGGTATCAGCGATTGTGCGTGGCATTATTCGTTGTGCGCCATTTGGTATTTTTGGTTTGGTAACCGTTACGGCTGCCACCACAGGCTTCCCTAAAATGATGGCAGAATATGGTCATTTGATTGCCGTATTGCTCGGCTGTATGGGTTTGGTGGCGTTTGTGATGAACCCATTGATTGTGTTTTTCAAAACGCGCCAAAATCCTTATCCGTTGGTGTTCCAATGTTTGCGTGAAAGCGGTATTCCTGCCTTTTTCACACGCTCATCTGCTGCGAATATTCCTGTGAATATGACTTTGGCGAAAAAATTAAACTTGCACGAAGAAACCTATTCCGTATCCATTCCCTTGGGCGCGACCATCAATATGGCAGGTGCAGCCATTACCATTACCGTATTGGCACTCGCTGCGGCACATACGCAAGGCATTCAAGTGGATTTCATGACCGCTTTACTGTTGAGCTTGGTAGCAACGATTGCCGCGTGTGGCGCATCGGGCGTGGCGGGTGGTTCATTATTACTGATTCCATTGGCGTGTAGTTTATTCAATATTCCGAATGAAATTGCCATGCAAGTGGTTGCGGTGGGCTATATTATTGGCGTGATTCAAGATTCTGCAGAAACAGCGTTGAACTCCTCAACCGACGTATTGTTCACAGCAGCTGCCGACATCGCCGCCGAACGCGAAAAAGCACAACAAATTTACATCGAAAAATAATGTCTCCTAAAAACAGGCTGCCTGAAAACATCAATATTCGTTTTCAGGCAGCCTGTTTTTAAATTTCAACCATTTAATCCGTTGTTTTCACACGCGCATTATGCTCATCAATATCCAAAGCATCCCAAGGATAATGAATCCACCAATCCTCCACTTCCACGCCTGCAAAATAATGCACACCTGCGGGAATCACACCACGTTTCGCTTTCAACTTATTGTGAATCACGGCAAAGCCAATTTCACCAAACGATTCTTTTTGCAATTCTTTCAAAACAAAATCGGCAGTAATCCGACTGTCGTCCACCTCATCCACCACCAACACATTTTTGCCCAACAAATTTTCAGGAATTGGGTTCAACCATTGCACTTTCTGAATATCATTATTCGTTTCGCCGCTGCCCGATTCGTCCACATAATACGCCGTAGAAACCGCATAAATCGGAATATCCAAAAAACTACGCAACATACGCGCAGGAATAAACCCACCGCCGCCAATCGCAATCATCGCATCGTACTGTATTCCAGATGATTGAATTTGTTCAGCAATATGCTTGATGGTGCGATGAATATCATCATAAGTGTACCAAATTTTTTTCACAGTCATAATGTTTTCCTAATGTCTAAAAACCCAATTTCAAGCAAACTTTCAAAGGCAGCCTGAAAATTTGCCAGAACGCGGCGTCTTGCCGCCGCACCCACGCTGCGCTCGTAGTGATGGTGAGTGGTAAATGAACAGGCGTAAAAAAACGTGCAGCCCGAAAGATAAATACGAAAAAAGCCAGCCGATTAGTGCAAACACGCAATCGCTGGCTTTTTCCAGTCCTACATCGCCGTAATTACTCGCCTTTGGCTTTCGCTACTTTGCGACCACGGTACATGCCGTTAGGAGAAATGTGGTGTGGGCGATGAACTTCGCCAGTTGCGCTGTCTACAGACAAAGCAGGCGCAGTCAAAGCGTCATGAGAGCGGTGCATACCGCGACGAGAAGGGGATTTTTTATTTTGTTGAACAGCCATTTCAAGCTCCTGAAAAATTAAATAAAAATTAAAAGTTTAACCTTTTTTCAAACCAGCCAACACCGCAAATGGATTAGATGAATTTTGATTTACCTTATCCAAATCAGCATTTGCACAATCATCGTGTTTGGGCGAAATGGGCAACGCCATCAAAATTTGGTCTTCCAGCAATGTGAATACATCCATTTCATCTTCCAGCAACATGCCTTCCAATTCATCATCGGCAAGCATGGCTTCATCCAGCTTTTCTTCGTTGCCAAACAAGACAATATGCACAGATTCATCTAACTGAAAATCTGTTGGCTGCATACAGCGTTGGCAATACAATTTCAGGCTGCCTGAAACGGATAAATCCAAAAAAGGGCGTTGCCATCTGTCCACGCCACCCGTGATGGTGTAGCGTAATTCAGATGAGGTATCGGCAATGTCGGGCGACCAAACGCGTTTGTCCAAATCGTGCAGAATCACGGTGCCGTTCAGCGCATCTGCTTGGACGGTAAACGCTTGGAGGTCAATCAATAATCGGTTTAACATAAACAGGGCATGATATAATTTTATTGTTTGTTAGTCAATATTTTTCGCTATTTTTGAAAAGGATATTTTATGAATACCCGTTTGGTATTGGCATCCACTTCCGTGTTTCGGCAGCAACAATTACGCACCTTGGGCGTGGACTTCATCGCTGCCAAACCGATGTTTGACGAAACCCCATTAACAGGCGAAACCGCCGCCGAAACCGCCACGCGCTTGGCAATCGGCAAGGCGCAATCGCTGGCAGATGCCTATCCGCAGCATCTCATCATTGGCGCAGACCAAGTGGCATGGTGTCATGGCAAACAGTTGGGCAAGCCCATGTCAGTGGCAAATGCCGCCATCATGTTACGCGAATTATCGGGACAGCAAATTGAATTTTACAGTGCCGTTTGCGTGTTGGACACCATTTCAGGCAGCCTGAAATCGCACGTTGACCAAACCATCGTGCAAATGCGCGAATTATCCGACACCCAAATTGCCCGCTATTTGGTACGCGAACCCGACGCCATTTATTGCGCTGGCGCAGCCAAAAGCGAAGGCTTGGGCGCGGCATTATTACAAAAAATTGAAAGCGAAGACCCCAATGCGTTAATTGGTTTACCTATTTTTTGGTTGGTATCGTGTTTGGCAACTTTTGGCGTGGAAGTGATTTAATATCGCAAATTATTTGGGCTGCCCAATCATAATGATTCAAGCAGCCCGATTAATTTATTATGACGATTGGTCATTTCGCGTGATAGGACGAAATGCTGGTGGTTCTAATGCCGCATTACTTGGCAATTTTTCCTGCTCTTGCTGCACAAACATTGCCAAATGTGAGATGGCTTCAGATTGAGTATGCTCTGGCGACACTTGTTGCAATGACTCAATTTTATCATGTGCAGCTTGCCACAAATCACGTTGTGCATCCACATCTAACAAATTGCTTTCATGAGACAAAACAGTACGCCAATTAGATGCTGCCGCCTGTAAATTAGGCTCAATTTCCAATGCTCGATGAAAACGCTGTTGCGCCAATTGCCACAAATGCAAGGCTTCATCAACATGGTCATCACCCAATTTCACCAATAAATCAGCCTCTTTTGCCAATACCAATCCCCACAAATTTGCCGTTTCAAAACGTAATTTATTAATATCCAATGCCATTTGAAAAGACTCACCCGCCTGTTTCCACAATGAACGTGCATCATTAATATTTTGATTAATTCGCAACCCAGCATCTGCCTCCTTCATCAAAGTCATTCCTGAATGATGCGCTGCTGCATCAAAATGTGCATTGATATCTAGAGCTTGCGTAAATTTCTCACGCGCAGATTGCCACAAAATACGCGCCTCACTCAATTGCGTTGCATCAGTTTGCACTAAAGCAGTCGCCTCGTCTGACAACGAATTACCCCAATTAAACGCCGCATCAGCACGATTACCATCAATATCCAAAGCGATGCGATATTTTTCACGCGCTGCCAACCACAAACGTTTTGCCTCTGCCAATTGAGACGCATCGGTTTGCGCCACCAATCGCGCCTCTCGTTCTAACAAAACGCCCCATTGATACGCACTTTCTGCATCATTCGGCTGCATTTCCAATGCTTTTTGGAAATATTGTTGTGCTTGATACCATTTTTTGCGAACATCTGCCAAATTTTTAGAATTTTGCTGCCATAACCATTCACCTTCTTGATAAGTTTGCACTCCACTTTGATAAGCAGCAAAATTAAACATTTGATTTAATTCATTATCTTTACTCTTTTCAGCCGCTAATAAAGGTTGATATAAAGATTGCAATTCTTGATAATATTCAGCTTGTTGTGATGTCCCATCTATCATTGCTAAATTTTGCAATGCAATGGATTGATTTAATTTTGCAGCAAAAAAATGTTTCTGTTGATTGATTTGCAAAAATTCAGGTGCAGCAGTCAATACAGTTTGCCACAACAATGCAGCTTGTTGCAATTGCGAAATGGTTTGCTGCCACAGTTGCTCATTAGATTGTGATTTTGCAATATTAAATAATTGTTTTGCTTGCCAATCTTGCTGTACCGCACGCGCCATCAAACGCGCTTCAAAATCCGCAAATTCAGACGACAAAATCTGCTTAATCAATGACTGAACATACTCAACCTCACTAACATGAGGATGAGCTGAAAACGCATCATAAGCTTTTGCCAACTGATACACATTTTCCTCAATCATTCGTTCTTGGCGAGATAATTGCGTATATTCATCCAAATGCAAACGTGCTTGCGCCAAATATGCTTGCGCTTGCTGCAATTTACCATTTAATGATACATACGATATCGCCACTGCCAACAGCGCAAATGCCACGCCTGTCGCCAACAACACACCAAATAAGGTAAACAAATTAGTTGCTGCCAACCACAATTGCGTTGGGTCGCGGAAATGCTGCAATAACGTTATCGCCAAAAACGTGGACATGCCAATCAGCACAATCACGCCACATAAAAACAAGATTGCATTCCAAAAAGTCCATTTTGAAGAAGATTGGCTCATAAAATTTCCCAAAGCTGCCTGAAACATAAAAGCTCGAATTATATCATTTTCAGGCTGCCTGAATAAACAATATATAACAAAGGCTGCCTGAAAATTTCAAGCAGCCCATGATTACTGATTGATTTATACACGCTTATGGTTAGCATCTGCCAATAATGCCAACAGTTGTTCTGTTGTATCCCAACCAATACACGCATCCGTAATACTCTTACCATAAACTTCAGGTTTATCCTGACGTCCCTCCACCAAATGGCTCTCAACCATCACGCCCATAATATTATTTTCTCCATTACGTAACTGTTGCGCCACATCTTCTGCCACAACCATTTGACGTGTATAGTCTTTATTACTATTTGCATGACTAAAATCTACCATCAATTTTGTGGTTACCCCTGCTTTACTTAACTGTTCCGCAGCTGCTTTAACATGCGTACTGTCATAATTCGGCTCTTTACCACCACGCAAAATCACATGACAATCAGGATTACCTGCCGTATGCACAATCGCTGAATGCCCAGTTTTCGTTACCGATAAAAAATGATGAGGATGAGAAGCGGCACCAATCGCATCAATCGCAATTTTCAAATTACCATCTGTACCATTTTTAAAACCGACAGGGCAAGACAACCCACTTGCCAATTCACGATGCACCTGACTTTCTGTGGTTCTCGCACCAATCGCACCCCATGAAATCAAATCAGCATAATACTGTGGCGTAATCATATCCAAAAATTCAGTTGATGCTGGCATTCCCAAATTATTTAATTCTAATAATAATTTACGCGCCTGACGTAAACCAAAATTAATATCAAAACTACCATCTAAATGCGGGTCATTAATCAAACCTTTCCAACCCACCGTTGTACGTGGTTTCTCAAAATACACACGCATCACAATCAACAATTCTTTTTCATATTTTTTACGCAATGGCAATAAACGTTGCGCATACTCAATCGCCGCTTTAGGGTCATGAATAGAACAAGGTCCAATGATGACCAATAAACGATTATCTTGACCTGATAATAAACCAGCAATTTCACTACGCGTTTGTGTTACCAAATCAGCTGCTTGTTCATTTAATGGCAATTCATATAAATGAGCAATCGGTGGCAATAATTCAGCAATCGCTTGAATGCGAACATCATCAGTTGTTTTTAAGCGGTTCATGTTTAATCCAATTATTGTTTATAAATAATAAGATTAACATTTTTATCACAAA
>JBHARQ010000103.1:0-5348 GCA_041831015.1 Simonsiella sp.
ATCTGAATTCTATTCAAATTGCTTTGCCCCCATTATCCGAACAAACCGCCATCGTTCAATATTTAGATGAACAAACCGCTAAAATTGACCACGCCATTAACATCAAACTGGCACAAATTGAAAAATTAAAAGAGTACAAAACCGTACTTATTAACGAAGTGGTTACAGGTAAAAGATGGGTAGTGCAAAATTGATTTTGAGCAAAAAAGCCTAAAAATAATCGATTTTAAACAAGCAAAATCATTTTTGAGCAAATTTGCCCAAAAATAACAGATTCTATGCAGGCAAAATTGATTTTGATAGAATTGAAGTTCTTGAAATTAATTTGGTATTGATGATGAGTCATACAATAGACGACCCCATCGGTGCATTGTGGCTGATACAGCATACAGGGATAAAACCGTTTGCACGCTTGCCTGTGGTGAGCGGTATCGCCACACGCCGAAAAACCGAAACCGAGCGTGAAACAGGCTTTCGCCAAGAGTGGTATCCTGAAAGCTATCGCCCTGATAATTCGTTTGTGGCTCATCTGCAATTTCATTTGCGTAATGAAATTGTGCATTTGGAATTTTTGGCACGCTTGTTTGATGCCATTGACCCACACATCATTCAAGATTGGATTGATGCCGAACCCACAGGACAATATGCACGCCGTGTTGCGTTTTTGTATGAATGGCTGACCGATAAATCATTAACCGTTCCCGAGCAGATTGGCGGAAATTATGTTGATGTATTATCAGACAAATATTTGATTACCGCATCAAATGAGCAAATTGAAAAATGCCCACGTTGGCGTGTGAATAATAATTTGGCAGGCAATCGTGATTTTTGCCCCACATTGATTAAAACCGCACAGTTTGAACGGGCGATGGCGTTGAATGTGCAAACCTTGTTAAACGGTTTGATTGATGAATTTGGCGAAGAATTGCTCATGCGTTCATCAGTTTGGCTGACTTTAAGGGAAAGTAAAGCCAGCTTTAAAATTGAAGGCGAAGGCAATCAAACATCACGCATTGCCCGTTTTGCCGATGTGATTGCACGTCTCACAGGCAAAGGCGATTTACCGCTTGATGAAACCAGTTTAAGCCATTTGCAAAAAGAAATTTTGGGTGATAAGGTGGCGTTTAGCCATTATGGTGTGCGTTTGTCACCTGTGTTTGTCGGGCAAACCCATAATTTTCAAGAAGTTGTACATTATATCGCTCCATCTTATCCGCTAGTGCCAGCCAAATTGGCAGGCTTAAAAGCCTTTTGGCAAAAAACGCAAGGACAATCACCGATTATGCGAAGTGCGGTATTGGCATTTGGTTTTGTGTACATTCACCCTTTGGCAGATGGCAATGGGCGTGTGCATCGGTTTTTGTTTAATGATGTACTACGGCGAGATAAAGTATTGCCTGATAATGTGATTTTGCCTATATCGGGTGTGATTGTAGAATCAGCACAAGAACGGCAACGCTATTTTGCATTATTAGATGAAGTGTCTAAACCACTGATGCAAAGCATTGATAATGAATATTCTTTTGGCAAAAAGCAGACGGTTTATGATGATGGTATCCGCTCAAATTTGATGTTTGATGCAGAACAAAAAGCCAATCCCATTTGGTCGTATCCTGATTTGAGTCATCATGTGGTTTATTTGGCTGATTTAATTGAACAAGTGGTCAATCGTGATATGCGTGAAGAATCATTGTATTTATTGCACCACGAGCAAGCCCGAGAAGCCATCAAAGAAATTATAGAAATGCCCAATGATTATGCCGACCGCATTATCCGCAGTGTCAGACAAAATAATGGCAAATTAACCAATAAACTTATTAAAGAGTATGATTTTTTAGAAAATAATGAAGAGTTGTGGCAACAGTTATTAGATGCTGTTACCCGAGCATTTCAGTGATTCGTATTATTTGAATAAAAGGATGGAAAATATGGTTTCCAGTACCAAAGAAAAAGATTTAGAAATATACATTGAAAAAGCCCTAGCAGGCATCAGCCGTGAGCAATTGGGCGACCCAAACGCCACGCCAATTGATAAGCATCACGGCTTTGAATTGGGTTTGCCACAAGATTTTCAGGCAGCCTTGGCGTTAGATGAACGCTTGTTTTGGCAATTTTTGCACGATACGCAAAGCGATGTGTTGTCGCGTTTTCAATCACTCAATCCAAATGATTGGCAACGCAAAATTTTAGAACGCCTTGACCGCACCATTAAAAAACAAGGTATGTTGTTTGTGCTGAAAAAGGGTTTGGATATTGATAATGCGCATTTTGATTTGTTTTACCCTGTTCCGCTTGCCAGCAGCGGCGACAAAATCAAACGCCAATTTGCCCAAAATAAATTTAGCTGTACACGCCAAGTGCCGTATTCCACCAAAACGCATGAAACGGTGGATATGGTATTGTTTGTCAATGGTTTGCCCATTATCACGCTGGAATTGAAAAACCATTGGACAGGACAAAACGCACGTTTTCACGCCCAAAAACAATATCGTGAACGTGATATTCGTGAGCCTTTAATGCAATTTGGGCGTTGTTTGGTGCATTTTGCCGTTGATACCGAAGAAGCGTATATGGCCACCAAATTAGCAGGGGCAAATACCTTCTTTTTGCCGTTTAATCAAGGCAATCATCACGGCAAAGGCAATCCGCCTAACCCGCAAGGCGTTCGCACGGCATATTTGTGGCAGGAAATTTTTGCCAAATCCAGTATTGCCAATATAATTCAACACTTTATCCGCTTGGACGGCACAGAAAAAGATGCTTTGGACAAACGGACGCTGTTTTTTCCACGTTATCATCAATTACAAGTGGTGCGTCAATTATTGAACGATGTCGGCACACATGGTGCAGGCAAGCGTTATTTGATTCAACATTCGGCAGGTTCGGGTAAATCCAATTCAATTACATGGCTTGCTTACCAGCTCATTGAAGCCTATCCGCAAAATGCAGATGTGGCAGGCAGTCGCGGTATGGAACGCCCTATTTTTGATTCGGTGATTGTGGTTACCGACCGTCGCTTGCTAGATAAACAGTTGGGCGACAACATCAAAAGTTTTTCTGAAGTCAAAAATATCATTGCCAAAGTAGCAAACTCTGCCCAATTGCGTCAAGCCCTAGAAAATGGCAAAAAAATCATCATTACCACTATTCAGAAATTCCCGTTTATTGTGGACGGTATCGCCGATATGCGTGATAAGCAATTTGCTGTGATTATTGACGAAGCACACAGCTCGCAATCGGGTTCGGCACACGATAAGATGAACCAAACGCTTGGCAAGCAAATAGACAACGATGCAGATGATGTTGATGTGCAAGATTTGATTTTACAATCCATGCAAGCGCGTAAAATGCAGGGCAATGCGTCTTATTTTGCCTTTACCGCCACGCCTAAAAATACCACATTGGAAAAATTTGGCATTCAACAAGCTGATGGTTCATTTAAGCCGTTTCATCTGTATTCTATGAAACAGGCGATTGAAGAAGGCTTTATTTTAGATGTGATTGCCAATTACACCACTTACAAAAGCTTTTACGAAATCCAAAAATCCATTGAAGACAACCCAGAATTTAACAGCAAAAAAGCACAAGCCAAACTCAAAGCCTTTGTAGAACGTTCTAAGCAAACCATTGATACCAAAGCCGAGATTATGTTAGACCATTTTATCTCGCAGGTAGTCAATACCAAAAAACTCAAAGGTAAAGCCAAAGGCATGGTTATCACGCAAAATATTGAAACCGCCATTCGCTATTTTCAGGCGTTTTCGCGCTTGATGAATGAGCGCGGCAATCCGTTTAAAGTGGCGATTGCATTTTCAGATAGCAAGAAAGTGGATGGCGTGGAATACACCGAAACGCAAATGAACGGTTTTGATGAAAGTCAAACCAAAGAACAATTTGCAACCGATGATTATCGTTTGCTGGTGGTTGCCAATAAATATTTGACGGGTTTTGACGAGCCGAAATTGTCGGCAATGTATGTGGATAAAAAGCTTTCGGGCGTGTTGTGTGTGCAAGCGTTGTCGCGCCTGAATCGCAGTGCCGATAAATTGGGTAAGCGCACCGAAGATTTGTTTGTATTGGATTTTTTTAATGATGTTGCCGACATTAAAGAATCGTTTGACCCGTTTTACACGTCCACGACCTTATCGCAAGCCACCGATATTAACGTATTGCATGATTTGAAAAATGTGTTGGACGATACGGGCGTGTATGAATGGCAGGAAGTGGAAGATTTTTCCGTAGGCTATTTTGGTAATGCCGATATTCAAATATTAAGTAGCATGATTGATGTGGCGGTACAGCGTTTTGACAGCGAATTGGAATGGGAACACGCTGATAAAATTGATTTTAAAATCAAAGCCAAGCAATTTGTTAAAATTTATGGGCAAATGGCGTCTATTATGGTGTTTGAGCAAGTGGCATGGGAAAAATTATTCTGGTTTTTGAAATTCTTAATTCCCAAGCTGAATGTGCAAGACCCAATGGGCGAATTTGATGAAATCTTAAACGCGGTGGATTTGAGTTCGTATGGTTTGGCGCGTACCAAAATCAATCACAAAATTGATTTGGACGATGAAGAAACCGCGCTTGACCCACAAAACCCCAATCCGCGTGGCGCACATGGCGTAGATGAAGAAACCGACCCCATTGACCAAATCATCAACACATTCAATGAACGCTGGTTTCAAGGTTGGGGCGCAACGCCAGAAGAACAGCGCGTGAAATTTTTGAATATTGCCGAACGGATTCGCAATCACAAAGATTTTGAAAGCAAATTTAAAAATAATCCCGATATTCACACGCGCAATTTGGCATTTGAAGAAATTTTGCGTGATGTGATGAGCCAACGTCATCGTGATGAATTGGAGCTGTATAAGCTGTTTGCTAAAGATATGTCGTTTAAAACGGCGTGGACGCAGAGTTTGCAACGGATATTGGGTCAATAATCTATACAGAGTGCAGGGGCTAATGACAGCGTAGCAATGTCATTAGCCCCTAGGTAAATACATTTTTTATCTATACCTAATAAACAAGTATTCTTTCAATTTTTCAGGTGGTTTTGCTTTAATGTGTTCCAATCAAAATACGATGATACAAAGGAACACCATGAACCCCATTCCGACCGAAATCACACAAAGTCTTAACGCGCTCAATCCCTTACAACTGGCTTGGCTGTCGGGCTACTGCTGGGCGAAAGCCGACGGCAACGCGCCCGTAGCCACATTGCCTGAACAGGCGACCACCGCGCCAGCCGTTGCCGAAGCCAAGCGCGTCACCATTTTGTCCGCTTCGCAAACGGGCAATGCGCGAAAAGTGGCGGAAACCTTGTTGGCAAAATTGACCGAACA
>JBHARQ010000104.1:0-5516 GCA_041831015.1 Simonsiella sp.
AACGGTTTTCATCGCTTAACACAGTAAAAGTCGGAATGCACTCACGCAAAATATCAACGGTTTTTTGGCTCATATTTGTTTATAGGTTTAAAAATTTGAACGGATTTTAAGTGCAGTGGTGTGAATTGTCAAGCGGTGGGATTTCGTAAAAATTTTGTAAATGCAAAAAAACTTCACAAAATCTCACCGCACTTTTTATACTAACTAATACAAAAATTCAGCCATTAAAATGATGTTAGATCATCCGCCTCTTGCCTTGTTCATAATCCCCTGATTATCCAATATCAACCCGCGTTCACTTTGACGAGTCAGATTAAGCATCGCATTGCCAATATCCGCCGTAGTCAGCACATTAAGCGGAACGATTTTATCCAATGCACGCACCAGCGGACGCATCACACGGTACATCATCTCATAGGCAGGGGTTTTAGAACGGATACCTTGTTCCGCCATAATAAAAGACGGTCGGAAAATATGGGTATTCAATGATAACGCCAACAGTGCATTTTCGGTTTCGCCACGCACGCGCTTCCACATAGTTGGGCTTTGTTCGCTACTGTCCGCACCTGCGCCTGAAATGTAGATAAAACTCATATTGGGGTTGATGATAGCCATTTGTTTGGCGATATGTAGGGTCATATCAAAGGTAATTTTGCGGTAATCGTTTTCACTCATACCCAAGGAACTCACGCCAGCACAGAAAAAGCAGGCATCTAGTTGGGATAAACGTTCATCTTGTGCCGAAAGTGCGGTTAAGTCGGATACTATTAACGGCACAATACGGGCATCTTGGGGCAAATCGGCACGGATTTGGCGTAAGGGCAACACAATGCGGTGTACGTCATTGTCTTTCAGGCAGGCATTGAGTACGCCTTGCCCGACCATACCATTACTCCCCACAATCATAATATTCATAGAGTATTCCTTAAAATAAAATCGTTGAAATGAATTTTTCATCTCAACGATTGTTAAAATTTCAATCAATTAGCTAACAGTTTAGCCGATAATGGCTTTAGGCTCTAAATACGCATCCAAGCCATACACGCCAAATTCGCGTCCATAACCTGATTGTTTAAAACCACCAAACGGGGCAAGCGGGTCATGGAATTCACCATTGATACACACACGTCCCGAATCTATTTGTTTGGCAATGCGTTCAATACGATTGCGGTTTTTACCCGAAATATACGCCCCCAAACCAAATGGGCTGTCGTTGGCAATCGCAACGGCATCATCATCGTTTTTATAAGGAATCACGCACAATACAGGGCCAAAAATTTCTTCTTGGGCAATACGCATTTTGTTGTTTACATGGGTAAACACGGTGGCTTTGACAAAATTGCCTTGCTCAAAACCATCAGGTTTACCCAAACCGCCTGTGAGTAAGGTTGCCTTGTCTTCTTCAATGCCAATGCGGATGTATTCTTGCACTCTTTTCCATTGTGTATCGCTGACCATCGGGCCAATCGTGGTGTCGTGTTCTTGTGGCAAGCCCACTTTAATCACCTTGGCAACTGTGGCTTGCAAAATGTCATTGACTTCATTTAAACGATGTTCTGGAACGAGTAAACGGGTGGCTGCTACGCAAGCTTGTCCGCTATTGATAAAGCAGGCAAATAGGGCTTGCGGGATGGCCGTCTGAAAGTCGGCATCATCTAAAATAATGTTAGGTGCTTTGCCGCCCAATTCCAGTGTTACACGTTTCATCGTATCAACCGCACCTTTGGCTATGATTTTGCCGACATTGGTCGAGCCGGTGAAGGTAATTTTGTCGATACCAGGATTGCGGATCATTTCTGCTCCCACCACTGCCCCTGTGCCATTCACAAAATTGACCACACCTTTGGGCAAATTGGCTTCGGCAAAACATTGCATAATTAATTGAGTTTGTTGGGCGGATAATTCGCTGGCTTTAATCACACAGGTACAGCCTGCGGCAATGGCGGCGGAAACTTTGGTGGCGATAAATCCTGTTGTTGAATTCCAAGGAATAATCACGCCTACCACGCCCACAGATTGCAATAAGACTTTGGATTTACCAACCGTTGGCTCCAAATCATAGTCTTTGAGCAATTCGGCAGTATTTTTGAAATCATCAATCCCGCCTTGGATAAGCAATTCGGTAAAATAACGCGGACAACCGTATTCAAGCATCATGGTATTAACCAACGCATCTTTATGTTTTTTAAACACTTCATGCAAGGCCGTTAAATAGCTAATACGTTCTGCTTTGCTGGTTTGCGAAAAGGTTTTAAAGGCTTCGCGTGCGGAATGGACGGCATTTTGTACGTCAATTTCATCGCCCAGCGTCACTTCGGCAATTTTTTCGTTATTGATAGGGCTAAATAAATCCAAAGTCTGTGTGCCGTGTGGCATAACAAATTCGCCATTGATATAAATTTGGTTGAGTTTTTGCATAATGATGTTTCCTTAACAACGATTAAATTGCAAAACAAATATAAAATTTAACCGCTTGTTGTGGTTTTATGGTTTACAAAATTTCAGGCTGGCTGAAAAGCCAATTTAACCTGTAAATCCTGTTTTACCTGCAATCGCTACGGATAAAGCGATTTCTTTTTGGGCGTGTAATTCGTTTAACTGTTTCTGATACGCCCCTTCCAATACAGCAAACGCATCCACACCCAAAGCGGTACGCAATGGCGGATGAGCTTCTTGCGTTAAGCCATAAATGACATTTGCCATTAACACAGGGTCGCCTGAAATGCTGTCTTCACCCGATTGTTCAATATAATCACGCATTTTATGTACGGCTGAACCTTGATAAGCATCTGATTTTTGCGTCCAACGGGTATTGCCCAAGAAATTGCTTTTAATTGACCCTGGTTCAATAATCATTGTACGAATACCAAATTCTGCGACTTCTTGTGCCAATGTTTCAGCAAAACCTTCCAAGCCAAATTTCGCGGTGTGATACATTGAACCGCCTGCAAACGATGTTCGTCCGCCAATACTGGTTACATAAACCAATGTTCCCGATTTTTGCTCGCGCATGGCAGGTAAAAATGCACGGGTAATATGAATGGGGCAAGCAAATTTAAGCTAAGCTGTTGTTCAATATCGGTATCGCTCATTTCTTCCATTGCCCCAATAATCGCACCACCAGCATTATTCACAATCACGTCAAATGCTTGATGTTTTTGGGCAAAGGCTTTGATGTCGTCAATATTGCTAATGTCCAATGTTTCTGTGGTCAGTTGATTGGGATATTGAGCAAGCAAATCTGCTAATGCTTTGGGCTGACGGCTAGTTGCCACCAGTTGATGTCCTTGTGCCAATACTTGTTTGGCTAACGCCAAGCCCAAACCGCCTGACGCACCTGTAATTAACCATTTTTGTGTCATCGTAAAATCTCTTTTTAAATCATTAAATCAAGCATACAAATGCTTAAATTGTGGGTCAAGCAAGCTCAATGTAAAGGTTTCATGATTGACCAAGCCCACTACTTTATCGCTGGCATAAAGCTGATACAAAAATTCTGCCATTTCTTCGGCGGTATTAAATTTGCTGAAATACAAACTGTCTTCGCCATAAGTAATGCTGTCGTCTTGCATCGCGGTTTTGGCAAAGTTGGTTTTGGTGCTGGCTGGGGCAAGTACTTTGACTTGTAATTTGGCACCTGTCATTTTCATTTCGTGTGCCAAACCTTCGCTAAACGCACTGACAAAATATTTTGTACCGCAATAAGTGGTCGCCAATGGGGCGATGTTGTAACCCGCCGCCGATGAAATATTGATAAGTTTAGCACCGTCCACATCGGCAAAATCTTTGACAAATAAAATGGATAATACGGTTAATGCCTCAATATTCAATTTAATCATGCCAAGCACACGGTCTAAATCGTGTTCTTTTACCGTTTCCAACATACCAAAACCTGCATTGTTAATCCAAGTTTCAATCGGATATTGGGTTAATTCTTGATACAGTTTCGGTAATTGCTCAATTTGGCTTAAATCAAAGGCTTTGACCACTACATCTACATCAGGAAAGGCAGTCTGAATATTGGCTTTAATCTCATTTAACTGCTGTTCGCGACGTGCCACCAAAATCAAATTGTTGCCTTTTGACGCAAACAATTTGGCACTCGCCTCGCCAATACCACCGCTCGCACCGGTAATCACTATGTATTTGTTCATGAAAGTTGCCCTTGTCGTGGATGGAAAACGGTTCGCAAGCCGGCTCGGCCTTGCTTGTCTTGCAGAGACAGCATCTTAATGGCATGATTGTTCCATAACAATGAATAAATATGGAAAACACTTTTCCTTGAATGAGAAAAATCATGCTCAATAAACTGGAAGCCTTGCGCTATTTCTGCACCGCCGCCGAAACCTTGCATTTCAGCGATACCGCCATGCGCCTGTCGGTATCGCCGCAAGTGGTAACCCGCATAATTGCCGATTTGGAAGCCCATTTCGGCGAGCAATTGTTTAAACGCAATACCCGCAAAATCGCGCTGACCGCTTTTGGCGAATCCTTGCTGCCCAAAGCCCAAAAACTATTGGCGGAAAGCGAAGACTTGTTTTCAGGCAATGCGGTGCGGGAAAATGAAATGACAGGCACTGTGCGCATTGCCCTGCCGCCCTTGCATGACCGTGATGAAATCCTGTTTGAATTGCTGCAAAAACTGGCGGCTTACCCTGATTTGAAACTGGATTGGCGAATAGACTCGGTGCAACACAGCTGGGTGGAAGAACAAATTGATATTGGCATCCGGGTCAATGTTTCGCCTGACCCGCGTTTGATTGTAAAACCGATTTTCCGCTTCCGCGAAACCATTGTCGCCTCGCCCGAACTGTTGGCGCGCTTGGGCAAACCGAAAAACATGGATGATTTGGTGGCGCGGTTTCCGATGAGCAATTTGGTGAATTTGAATACCGGCAGATTGTGGGGTTGGCACACGGGTGAAGGGCAAATAGTCATCCCCAAGCAGCTGCATTTTGTCAGCAATGATGTTTATGCTGAAATTCAAGCCGCGCTCGCAGGGCGAGTGGTATCGCAATTGGTGGATTATTTGATTGAACCGCATCTTAAAAGCGGTCGTTTGGTGCGATTGTTTCCGAAATTATCGATGCCCGAATGGGAGTTGTATCTCTACCGCCCGTATCAAACGGTGACATCGGCGCGGGTGAAATGGGTGTTTGATACGTTGGGGGAGATTTTGTGTAGGCGTTATGCGGTGGAGTGATTTCACTACCCTACAAGCGGTCAGATTTTCCGAAAATTTTGCAAATGCAAAAATTCGAGAAAATCCCACCGCTCTTTATATTTAATCAGGCTGTTGTCCATTATGGGCTTGCCATTGGCATTCGGTTAATGCCATATCCGTAAAAACTGCCGTGAACGAGGAATTTTCGGGGGAGCAGGCATACACACCAAAGCGAATACGCTCGCCGCCTTTGTGTAAATGACAAATCCGCATTTGTTGAAAATGCACGCCGTCATAGGAACATTCTACGCAATAATCGCTTTCACGGCGGCTTAAACGAAACCACATTGAT
>JBHARQ010000105.1:0-10706 GCA_041831015.1 Simonsiella sp.
ATGATTATGTAAACCAAAAAGGCGCACCGATTGTCATCAAAGCAGACGGTTTGGCGGCTGGCAAAGGCGTGATTGTTGCCATGACTTTGGACGAAGCCCATGCGGCGATTGATGATATGTTGCTCGGCAACAAAATGGGCAACGCAGGCAGCCGCGTGGTCATTGAAGATTTCCTGACGGGCGAAGAAGCCAGCTTTATCGTGATGGTTGATGGCGATAATGTGTTGCCGATGGCGACCAGTCAAGACCACAAGCGTTTGTTGGACGGCGACCAAGGTTTGAACACGGGCGGCATGGGCGCGTACAGCCCCGCACCTGTGGTTACGCCCGAAGTGCACAATCGTGTGATGAATGAAATCATTTTGCCGACCGTACGCGGCATGAAAGCTGATGGCATTGAATTTACAGGATTTTTATACGCTGGTTTGATGATTGACGCGCAAGGCGCACCGCGTACGATTGAGTTTAACTGTCGTTTTGGCGACCCCGAAACGCAGCCGATTATGAGCCGTTTGGACAGCGATTTGGTGGATTTGGTTCAGGCAGCCTTAAACCGCGAATTGGACAAAACCACCGCGCAATGGTCAAATCAAGCGGCGGTGGGCGTGGTGTTGGCAGCGCAAAATTATCCCGACACGCCACGCAAAGGCGATGTCATTCACGGCATGGACGCAGCCAACCAAATCGGCAAAGTGTTCCACGCTGGCACGACTGAAAACGCGCAAGGCGAAATTGTTACCAATGGCGGACGGGTTTTGTGTGTGGTGGGTTTGGGCGACACGGTGGCAGACGCGAAAGCCACCGCGTATCAGGCTTTGAAAGAAGTGTCGTTTGACGGTATGCAATTCCGTAGTGATATTGCAGATAAAGCAATTAATCGTTGATTTAATTGAAAAATATAAAAAAGCGCGTTATCATGATTGATGAATAGATTTCATGATAATGCGCTTTTTGATTTGAAATTGGGTTAATTTGTTTTTCAGGCTAAATAAGAGAACAAGGATGTCAATATGGAAGAAAATTTACCGAAAAAACGAAGTCAATTCATTGAATTAATAGATAGTGTTGCAAGTGTTCTTGTTATTATAATAGGAATTAGTGTACTGACTTATTTCTTATTACCTGAATACCTTTCACCTGTAGTTGCACGAGAAGCCGCAAAAGACCCTAATAATATCAAACGTGGGGGCTGCCTACGTTATGCCACAAAAGGCAAATACATGCAAAATTTGTATTATTTCAATGAAATTGGTCCAATATCTTTAAGACAAATCACAGTCAAAGAATTTCCTTTTAATAAAAATTGGATTGCCGCAACCCATAATATAGACTTTGAAAAAAAGTATCACACGGAATGTTTTAAAATCAAATATGTACCTTATCAAGCATTATGGTTTTCTGATCAAAAAATTTATGATGTGGACATATCAAATTAATTTTCAATACACGGCACAATAACCACTTCGTCATTCCCGCGTAGGCGGGAATCCATTTTCAAATTAAAGAAACTTATTTTAAACAAAAGCTTGTGTTTATTTAACTTGGATTCCCGCCTACGCGGGAATGACGGCATATCTACGGTTTCAGGCAGCATTTAAAAAAGGCAGCCTGAAAATAAAAATGCCGTTTGAGATAATATTTCAAACGGCATTATTTGCATGGCTGCAATTCCAATTCCACATCTTCATCATCAATCGGCAACAATGCTTCCAAAGCGGAACGCTGTGGCTTGGCTTGCTGGCTTTTTTCATATTCCGCATACGTCATCAACACAAACGCTGGTGTGCCACGATTGGTAATAATCACAGGCTCAATCAACGCTTGCTTTTGCGCGTGGCTAGAACGCTGGTTAAATTCACGGCTGGTCATAATCGTCATGTTTCGCTCCTTATGGTAAATAAGTAGCTACCAATATAACGAAAGCGCATTTATTTCGCAAGCAAAAATAGTTTTCAGGCAGCCTGAAATTTTGCGTTATATCAAACCATTTACAGGCACTAATTGTATTTTTCAACAATATCATGTAGGATTACTACATCTTTTATCCTCTCTCAAAGAAAGTCTAAATCATGGCTAAAAAATCTGGTAAAAAAGTCGTTGTCATCGGCACAGGCGCGGTGGGCATTAGCTACGCATTTTCCGTATTGAACCAAGCATTGTGCGATGAATTGGTGTTGATTGACTTGAACGAAAAACGCGTTCACGCAGAAGCACGCGATTTGCGTCATGGCGTGTTGTACGCACCGTCTCCTGTAAAAGTGAAAGAAGGCAACTACGATGATTGCGCCGATGCCGACATCGTATGTATTTGCGCGGGCTTGCCACAAAAAGTGGGCGAAACACGCTTGCAACTAATTGACAACAACTTGAACGTCTTCCACAAAATCGTGGGTTCAGTAATGAAATCAGGCTTTGACGGCATTTTCCTGATTGCGACCAACCCTGTGGACGTGTTGTCTTACGCTACTTGGAAATTCTCTGGTTTGCCAAAAGAGCGCGTGATTGGCTCTGGTACGATTTTGGATACAGCGCGTTTGTGCAACTGCTTGGGCAAAGCGTTCAACGTATCGCCTACCAGCGTAGATGCCCACATGATTGGCGAACACGGCGACAGCGTGATTGCCGCTTGGAGTACCGCCAACATCGCAGGTGTGCCATTGAAAGAAGCGTTGGAAAAATCAGGCAATGGCGCGGAGCGCATGGCGGAAATTCACGAAAATGTTCGCAGCGCGGCTTACTCAATTATTGAAGGCAAAGGCGCGACTTACTACGGTATCGCCATGGGCTTGGCGCGTATCACACAAGCGATTTTGCGTAACCAAGACGTGGTCTTGACCGTAGCAACATTGCTAGACGGCGAATACGGACAAAAAGACGTGTACATTGGCGTACCAGCCGTATTGAATGGCGATGGCGTGGCGCGTATCATTGAAAAACCATTGGACGCAGACGAAACCGCTAAATTTGCCAAATCCGCAGAAATTTTGCGCGGCTACCAAGAAAAAGTGGCTGATTATTTGAAATAATTTCACGAAATGAAATTCAGGCTGCCTGAAAGTCCAAGCGGACGATTTCAGGCAGCCTTTTTAGCGTTTGCGTATTTTGACGGGAACGCGCGTCTTGCCGCGCACCACGCTTTTGGGTGGGTGGCACGGAACGGTGGGTTCTCCGTAGGATTGGTTGGGCGTTTCAGGCAGCCTGAAAACTTGCTTTTATCATTCTTGGATATCCCATTTAGGTTTTAAAATTTTATGAACAAAACTGATTGTAAAAAAATAATCCCAACGATAATCTTTAGGTTTTTCTGGACAAATTTCTGCTCTTAACCATGGCATTCTTGCATTCGCTAAACTGCCTTGCCCATGCTCAAAAGCATATACAATACGCTCCCCCAATAATTCATTGGTTTTAAGGTCAATGATTTTAATAGTTGTCCCTGCTACCCAATATTTACGGTTTTCAGGATTAACATCATCTTCAAATATAACTGCATAACGTGCAGGATTTTTAGGATTTGTTATTTGTTTAAGTGGTTTATCAATATGACTCCATGTTCCTTCATAACGCATAATAGACTGGTCATCTTGTAATACATCTATATAATTGTAAGTTTTTTTTGAAAAAAGAATGCTTACGTCATTTAAGAATTGTGCAATATATCCCATATCTTTAGGTTCTCTAGCAGCAGCTGCACTTTCCCACATTGCATCTTTACTTGCACCATTGATAGAACTATATGGTTTTATTGTCCGTACTTTTAACAACATAATCCCTTCCACATTATCCACCGTTTTATAAATCTTCTCGCCTGCATTTTTACAGCGTTCTGCAAAAATCGCTTTGCCTGTTTCGTAGCGTTGTTTGCGTTCTTTGGCGGCTTTGTATTCTTTCGGGCTGGGTAAAATCAGGGCTAAAAATCCTGCTGGCACAATAACCAGCCATACCACATAAAACCGCATTCGGGCTTGGTTGGCTTTCAAAATACCCCAGCCAATTAAAATCAACACAAGCATACCGCCCCAAAAAGCGGTTTGAATGATGTCGCGTAAATCGTAGATGGTAAACATTTCAGATACTTTCGTTTTTCAGGCTGCTTGAAACGCCCAATTTACCCTACGGAGAACAAACGCACAACTTGCCACCCACCCAAAAGCGTGGTGCGCGGCAAGACGCGCGTTCACACCCCAAAATCACCGCCCACTTGCAACATAAAGCGGCGTAATCGCCCCCCTTATCTTTTGTGATAGTGATGCCATCAGCGATTAAATCATGCTACGATTTTAATTTTAAAATCACAGGACACACATCATGACCACCCCTTTTCTCAATGCCGACCTGATGGACATCGCACCCCACACCCAATCGTGCGAAACCGACTTCAAGCAATACGGCAAACGCAAACGTTTCTGCGGACGCATCCGCACCATTCGCTGTTTCCAAGACAATGGCTTGGTTCGCCGCATGAGCGAAACGCCGTCCGATGGCGAAGTGTTGGTGGTGGACGGTGGCGGTTCGCGTTTTAGCGCGTTGATGGGCGACCGTTTGGCTGCCAAAGCGATGAACAATGGCTGGGCTGGCGTGGTGATTTTCGGCGTGATTCGTGATAGCGTTATCATCAATGAATTGGATTTCGGCGTGAAAGCATTGGGAACGAATCCACGCAAAAGCGTTACCGAATATGTGGGCGAAGTAGATGTGCCTGTGTCGTTTGGCGGCGTGGAATTTGTGGCAGGGCAATATTTATACAGCGATGAAGACGGCATTTTAGTAGCCGACCATCCGATTGAAGGCGAAATGCCAGAGATTGATTATTAAAGCAAATTCATTTTTCAGGCAGCCTGAAATCAGCGAAAACACAACAAAAACACAATTTTTTTCGCTGAATATGCAAAATTGTTTGACACATTTCATGATTCACATTATAATGTTGTCTTTCAAGTGGCAATGTAGCTCAGCTGGTTAGAGCGCACGACTCATAATCGTGAGGTCGGGAGTTCAAGTCTCCCCATCGCCACCAAAAGTTTCAAAACCAACCAATTTATTTTGGTTGGTTTTTTGCTTTTTGAAACCAGACACACATCATACCCTTGTTTCTGAATGCCTGATGAACATCGTCTACAATACCTAATCCTGTGAAAGAGATTGATTATTAACGTAAATTGATTTTTCAGGCAGCCTGAAAAATGAGAAAAGCTGGGAAATCATCTTCCCAGCTTTTTTTAAAAAACAACTGAAATGTTACTGCCCCAACCATTTTTTCTTGATTTTATCCAGCGTTCCATCTGCCTGAATACCTGCCAAACCCATATTCACTTTGGTCAATAATTCAGTATTGCCTTTGGTCATTAAAAACACAAATTGATGCTGTTGAGCGTGTGGGTCGGCATTCACATTTAATTTTTTATCTTTGAATTGATTGGCATAATACGTCAATACCACTTGGTCGCCATACAAAGCATCCACTTCACCGCTCACCACCGCTTTCACGCCTTCATACACGCTCTTAATGGTTTTTACCTTAATTTCATTGGCATAAGGCAAAGCGCGAATTTCCTTTTCCGCCATCGAATTACCCATCACGGCAACACTTTTACCTTTTAAATCTGCCAAACCATGCACCTTAATTTTAGCAGCCGACATCAAAGCAAACTGCGTGTACATATAAGGCTCGCTGACCTCAAAACGTTCACGCCGTTCAGGATTAGGATACATCCCTGCCGATAACAAATCAGCTTGCTTGCTTTCAATACTGTCAAACAAAATATCCCACTTTACCAACATAGGGGTAAATTCAAACTGAATATGTTGATGTTTTGCAATTGCCAACAAAATATCCGTTTCAAATCCACTCACATCCCCCTTATTATCACGAATCACAAAAGGCGTATAAGGATAAGAAGTAACCTTATACTTCACAACATTTTGAGTAGTCTGCTGAACTGATTCAGCCGATGCCGTATTTTGCTGCTTTGCTTCTTCATGACCGCATGCTGACAAAAAAGCCAAACACATGATTGATAATATATATTTTCTTATTGCCACCACCTTGAAATCCAATCCAACAAAATCAATTAAAATCGTATTATATAATTAACTCATATTAACTCAAATTAATTAACAAGCAAATTTCAAACCAACCCACCCATATTTTTTAACATAAATCAAAAATACTTTACATTAACCAATTAAAAAAGCTGGGATATACCATTATCCCAGCCCATATTCAAATCTCTACAACATCACCCAACTTAACTACCGCGATAAGTACTGTATCCAAATGGCGATAATGTGATTGGTACATGATAATGCTTGCCACCTTTAATGATAAAATTCACCTCAATAAAAGGATAAAACGTAGGAATATTCAATTTTGCATAATATTCAGCCGTACGGAAAACCAATTTATACGTACCATCATTAGCAAATTCATTATTCTCAACTTTAGGCAAAAAATCACGGATACGACCATTATCATTTGTTTGCTTGGTATCCAATAATTTCCAGCTACCATCAGCCTGCATTTTCATTAATTGCACAGTTACATTCGCGGCGGGTACACCCGAATTAATATCCAGCACATGACTGGTCAATTGATACGTTGTACCTGTTGGCACACTATGTGTTGTAGTATTATTTTGTTGAATGACTGGAGCTGGAACAGTGGGCGTTAAACCATGCGGAGCAGCCTGAACACATCCATTTAACAAAAAAATACTACTCAAAAATAACAAAGCGTGTTTTGTCATTAACATTCCTTCCCTATTTAAAATCAATAATCAAAAACATATCTTTACCAAATATAACAGATTTCGCACTCAATACATAGCACTCAATAAAATAAATACCTGAATATTTAAATATTTACGATAAATTATTAATTTTAAAAAATAAATTTTTTTGCAAAAAAAAGACAAAAAAACGAAGTTCACAATGACTTGCAAACTTCGCTTTTCGTTTTAACTGTTAATTAAACAGTACGCGCTTTCTCTACCAACTCTTTTACCACCCAAGATTTGGTTTTAGACAATGGGCGAGATTCTTCAATCACCACCACATCGCCAATACCGTATTGGTTTTGCTCATCGTGAGCGTGGATTTTAGTAGAGCGACGAACCACTTTACCGTACAAAGGGTGTTTAACTTTACGTTCCACCAAAACGGTAACGGTTTTGTCCATTTTATCGCTTACCACTTTGCCTTGCAAAGTACGAACGGTTTTCTCGGTGCTCATTATTTAGTACCTTTTTCAGCGATGACAGTTTTTACACGAGCAATATCGCGGCGCACTTGCTTAATCGCGCTGGTTTTACCCAACTGACCAGTAGCGTGCTGCATACGCAGACCGAATTGTTGTTTCAGCAAATCAACCAAAACTTCGTTCAGTTGCTCAACTGATTTTTCTTTCAATTCATTGGCTTTCATTATTTACCCACCTGTCTAGTTACAAAAGTCGTTGCGATTGGCAACTTCGCAGCAGCCAAAGCAAACGCTTCACGTGCCAGAGATTCAGCTACGCCGTCCATCTCATACAACACTTTACCAGGTTGAATTTCAGCAACGTAGTATTCCACAGAACCTTTACCGCCACCCATACGAACTTGGATCGGTTTAGCAGTGATTGGTTTGTCAGGGAACACGCGAATCCAAATGCGACCACCACGTTTAATGTGGCGAGTCATCGCGCGACGTGCTGCCTCAATTTGACGCGCTGTCAAACGACCGCGAGCCACCGCTTTCAAGCCGAAATCGCCGAAGCTTACTGTGTTACCACGAGTAGCCACGCCTGTGTTACGACCTTTATGTTGTTTGCGGTATTTCAGTCTAGTTGGCTGCAGCATTGCGACCTCCTTTTCTGTTGTTACGGCGGTTTTCGCGTTGTTCAGGCTGCGCTTGAACTTGACCCATCTCGCCTTTGTACACCCACACTTTCAAGCCGATGATACCGTAAGTAGTCAAGGCTTCGCTGGTTGCATAATCTACATCAGCGCGTAAAGTGTGCAAAGGTACACGACCTTCACGATACCATTCGCTACGCGCAATGTCCGCACCATTCAAACGACCAGAAGTCATAATCTTGATGCCTTTTGCGCCAGCACGCATTGCGTTTTGCATTGCGCGTTTCATGGCACGGCGGAATTGAACACGTTTTTCCAACTGTTGAGCGATGCCGTCAGCAATCAGTTGTGCGTCCAACTCAGGTTTACGGATTTCTTCAATGTTTACGTGAACAGCCACGCCCAACAATTTTTCCAAATCGCGTTTCAGAACTTCAATGTCTGCGCCTTTTTGACCGATTACCACACCAGGACGAGCCGTGTAGATGGTAATACGAGCAGATTTTGCAGGACGTTCAATCACTACGCGACCAACAGAAGCGTTAGCCAAGCGTTTTTGCAAGTACTCGCGTACGTCAATGTCTTGTTTCAAAACGTTGGCAAATTCGGTGCTTTTCGCAAACCATTTTGAAGACCAGTCTTTAGTAACAGCCAGTCGGAAACCAACTGGATGAATTTTTTGTCCCATGGTTATTCCTTAGTTGCCTACCACCACGTTGATGTGGCAAGTTTGTTTTTCAATGCGGTTGCCGCGACCTTTTGCACGAGCTTGGAAACGTTTCAGGCTAGGGCCTTTGTCCACGAAAATCGTTACGACTTTCAACTCATCAATGTCAGCACCGTTGTTGTGCTCGGCATTGGCAATAGCAGATTCCAAAACTTTTTTAATCAATTCCGCGCCTTTTTTAGGGCTGAATGCCAAAATGTTCAGGGCTTGGGCAACGTCTTTACCACGAATCATGTCTGCAACCAAGCGAGCTTTTTGTGCAGAGATGCGGGCGTTGTTATGTTGTGCAGATACTCTCATGCTTCACCTTATTTCTTCTTGGCTTTTTTATCAGCCAAATGACCTTTGAAGGTACGGGTCAATGAGAACTCACCCAATTTGTGACCAACCATATTGTCGCTGATGAATACAGGCACGTGTGTGCGACCGTTGTGTACAGCGATAGTCAAGCCAATAAAATCAGGCAAAATAGTAGAACGACGAGACCAAGTTTTGATTGGACGTTTGTCGTTAGTGGCACGAGCGTTATCCACTTTTTTCAACAAATGCAGGTCAACGTATGGACCTTTTTTCAATGAACGAGCCATGTCAATTAACCTTTGTTAGAATAACGACGACGAACAATCATATTATCCGTGCGTTTATTGTTACGAGTACGGTAACCTTTAGCAGGTGTACCCCATGGGCTAACTGGTTCGCGCGCTTCGCCTGTACGACCTTCACCACCACCATGTGGGTGGTCTACTGGGTTCATTACCACACCGCGTACGGTTGGGCGAATACCACGCCAACGATTTGCACCAGCTTTACCGATTTTCTTCAAGCTTTGCTCTTCGTTACCTACTTCACCGATGGTAGCACGGCAATCTACGTGAATACGGCGAACTTCGCCAGAACGCAAGCGTACTTGCGCGTAAATGCCTTCTTTTGCCAACAATACCGCAGAAGCACCAGCAGAACGTGCAATTTGCGCGCCTTTACCTGGTTTCATTTCGATACAGTGAATGGTTGTACCAACAGGGATATTACGGATAGGCAAAGTGTTACCTACTTTAATCGCAGCTTCTGCACCGCTTACCAATACTGCACCTGCTTGAATACCGCGTGGAGCGATAATGTAACGGCGTTCACCGTCAGCGTAGCACAACAATGCGATGTGTGCGGTGCGGTTTGGGTCGTATTCAATGCGTTCTACTTTTGCAGGAATACCGTCTTTATTGCGTTTAAAGTCTACAATACGGTAGTGATGTTTATGACCACCGCCTTTGTGGCGAGTAGTGATATGACCGTTGTTGTTACGACCTGCTGTTGAGTTTTTCTTTTCCAACAAAGGAGCATAAGCTGCGCCTTTGTACAGACCTTCTGTTACGACGCGAACCATGCCACGACGACCAGCAGAGGTCGGTTTCATTTTTACGATAGCCATGCTTATTCCTTATCTGCAGCGGCTGCAGCTGCTTCCAAATCCAGCTCTTGACCAGCAGCCAAGCTCACATAGGCTTTTTTCACATCGCTGCGACGACCCAAAGTGCGACCAAAGCGTTTGGTTTTACCTTTGGTGATGGTAGTCGTTACAGAAGCAACTTGTACATTAAACAGCAATTCTACTGCTGCTTTGATTTCAGTTTTAGTTGCGTCTTTCAGCACTTTGAAAACCATTTGGTTGCGTTTTTCAGCCAACAAATTGCTTTTTTCAGAAACAACAGGAGCCAAAATCACTTTCATCAAACGTTCTTGATTCATACCCATTGCTCCTCTAACTGTGCAACTGCGTCTTTAGTCAGCACAACTTTTTTGTAGCGCAACAAGCTATATGGGTCAGCTTGAGTGGCTTCCAAAACCAATACGTTTGGCAAGTTGCGTGAAGACAAATATACGTTTTCGTCCAACTGTTTGGTTACGAATAATACTTGTTCCATACCCAAATTTTTCACTTGGTCAGCGAATTCTTTGGTTTTTGGTGTCGCAGCAGACAAGTTTTCAATCACAAACAAACGCTCATCGCGTACCAACTGAGACAAAATCGTTGCCATACCAGCGCGGTACATTTTGCGGTTTACTTTTTGAGTGAAGTTTTCATCAGGTTTGTTCGGGAATGCGCGACCACCTTTACGCCACAATGGAGACGAAGTCATACCAGAACG